>CAVDQU010000040.1:7427-18243 GCA_963611035.1 Agathobaculum sp. | reverse complement strand
ACACGGATGCCCTTGATATTTTCCTGAACGGAATTGTTTAAGGCATCGTATTTGTTAAATACAGCTCTAAACAGCGGCATGGTCAGACGAATGACTGTAAACAGACCGCATCCCAGGATCGGCACTACAACAATAAAAATAGCTGCCATTTTGCCGCCCATGATAAATGCCATGGCAAAGGCAAAAATAAGCATCAGCGGCGCACGGATCGCAATACGGACGATCATCATGTATGCCATCTGCACATTGGTCACATCTGTAGTCAGACGGGTAACCAGAGATGATGTAGAAAACCGGTCAATGTTTTCAAAAGAAAATTCCTGGATCTTGTAAAACAGATCCTTTCGTACATTTTTTGCAAATCCGCAGGAAGCAGTGGCGCAGGCGTTGCCTGCCGCAATACCGAACATAAGAGACAGCGTAGCCATGATAACTAACACCAGGCCGTACATGGCGATCTCATTAAATCCGGCACCTGCCTTCATCCGGTTCACCAGACGTGCAATGATAAAAGGAATGATACACTCCATGACCACTTCCAGTGATACCATGACAGGGGCCTTTATTGATGCCTGCTTATACTCACGGATGCATTTTGATAAAACTTTCAGCATAGTAGGTAACGTACTCCTTTCTGTAACATGTATACCAACATAAGAATAGGACGCCCGCAGTGCGAACGTCCTGAATGCTTCAGCAGCACTCTTGCTGCAACATGTGCATTTTAGGCTATTCTTAATCATAACCTAAAACCACATATCTTTACAAGAGTAAAATCGTGAACTTTTTGTGAAACTTTTGGTAAAGATTTTACTGGTCTAAGGCCTCATTTAAGCCTTCTGTTCCCTCTAATACAAATCTTCCCTGTTTGATCAGTGTGATCCGGCTGCCGTCTTTTCCAACAGCCACAATATCTCCCAGTTCAGAATAAGGAACGGTAATATCTGTATGACAGCTGAAATATGCCTTTGACATATCTTCTTTTCTTAAAAGGGAGATCTCATTGTCCCTGGCGATCACTTCTTTGCCGTCTGGGTTGTACATAGGAGAGTCTTCTGCAAAGCTGTAGCAGGTATCACCTACTGCAAAATGAGGACCTGTTTTCTCTGCGATGAGGATTGGAAGCTTGCTGCCAATCTGATATTTCCGGGCCATGGCATAAGCTGTGGTGTTGGTTCCAATGGCAAATTCGCCCAATGGAAGCCAGCTGTGGCCACGCATGATCACCTGTTTTACCAGGTCTTTGCCCTGTTCTTTGGACTCCGGGAAGTTTCCACAGCCAAATTCTGTCACTTTTCCGTCTTTAAATACCATGCGCAGGTCTTTAAAGAGATAATCTTCCACATAAACCTCTTTTACATGAAGAAGACCTTCTGTGCCTGTAAGCACCGGTGAAGTAAATACTTCTCCCAGTGGGATATTCACATCAGAAACGCAGTTTTCAAAATTAGTCTGCTTTGCCGGATCAGTCAGTATATGAAGCTGCACTTTCATAGAAGTTTCATTTCCGTCCCGTCCTGTGATCTCCACATGATCTGCCTTGTCTAAAGCGTCGATCAGCTTCTGCTGGATCTTCCGGTATTTTTCGTAGTCCAGTGTGTTAATAGCAATGGTCTCACGGAAAATAGCCTCAAAATCCGATCCAATCTCCGGCTTCGGGAAGGCGATAATGGTAAAACTGGTCTCATCTCCCGGTATATACTGGTTGATCACCTGACGTGACTCATTGGCATAAGACAAAGTCAGTTCCTGCTGGTGGTCATTTAAGGAAAGGGCAGTCTTCTTATTTACAGGTGTAAAGCCTTCTTCCCCAAATGTCTCTACTACCGCCGGACCTGCGCACCAGGATGCCAGCTCGCTGTACTGCTCATAAGCAGCCTTTAAAATAGAAAGTTTTCTCTCTTTAAAAGCATTTCCCATATAAAGGGCGCTATCATAGCGGTGGTCATAATCGTACTGTTTATTGGCAGATGCGCCAAAATAGCCCCGCTTGCCATTTGGCCTGCGGTTTAAGGACTCTACCGCAGCCCGGTAAAAGATCGGCTCCAGTCCCATTTTCTGGAAATTCTCTACTGCCTTGCGGATCATCCGCTCAAAGCCCAGCTGGTATTCTACAACTACTGTCTTCTTTTTAGTGATGTCTCTTCCCATAACAGAAAAGCCCTTGCGGTAACCTTCTGTATAGGTGTCTGCCATTTTATCTACAGTTTCCTGAGGAAGTGTGTTCATAAAAGCAGCCAGCTTTAACTCTGACTGTGAAATATACTCACCAAATTCATAAAGATAGGAAAGGTCATTTAAGTCACTTTCCATAATAATATCTTTTGCAAAAGAAAGCTTTGGGTCCAGACCTTCCCTGATCCGCCATGGAAGCATCAGGTCAGAATAATCGCTGACATACCAGTAAAAAGCATCCTTGATCTGCTGCTCTTTCGGACGATCTGTGCCTTCTTCCCAGGCCTGGACGAACAGGTTGTATACCTCTAAAAAGACTTCGTTTAAAATAGTGATGTTTTCCAGGCGCATTTCAAAGGCATACACAATATCTCCACGGATCTCCGTATAAAGAGCTGATAAGATCTGTCCATAGCCTTCTCCCAGCTCTTTTACTGCATAGTCCGGGTTTGCAAAGCTTTCCTCATAGTGTTCCGGTAAAATATCTTCGTAAAGTCTGTGATTTCGCTCCTGCAACTCAGTGAAAGAAAGCTTCTTTCCCTCTTCTCTTTCTTTTACCAGATCCCCGATCATTAAAATAAAACGGGAAACGCATCTAAAATAATTGCCGTAAGGCTGCCGAACATCATCTTCTCCCATGGCAGCCACGCGCTCCATGGAAAGATCCAGCCGTTCTCTTACTGCATCATTTTCTTCCTGTAAGATCATTCTGTAATCCATAAAATGTATTCCCTCCTTGTACATCCTCATCTGCCTGCAAGCAAGCTTGCGTTGGATTTCTGACCTTTCGACCCCTGGTATCATTTTACCTGAATATGCCGGTAAATATAATAATGACCCAGACAAGAAGGATTATTCCCTCTAAAACCATTCCGATCCTGGCTAAAATATAATTACAGTCATCTTCTGTAAAGGAAAGGATCCCATACCAGAGCCCCATAATGGCTGCTGCCATGCTGGAAAATCCGTAGGCTCCTGTATTTAAGCCCCCACATCCTGCATTTTTTACCGAAAAATACATACTTAAGGCCCCTAAAAGAAGGGATGCGATCCCCAGCCCCAGACAGTAGAAGCTGTTCTTTGCAAGGGGATTTTTCACATAGGAAACCTTGTTCCCGATCTGTTTCAATGTATTTTCCTCCTGTGTCGTAACTTTTTTCGCGCATGCTGCACCAGACAGTAACAGCCAAAGCCGAAAGCTGCTCCCAGTGTATTAAGGAACAGATCATCTACATCAAAACTGCCCACTTTGGATATGAGCTGTATTGTTTCCAATATTAAACTGAAAGTAAAACCGAACGTCACTGTATTATACCATTTTTTGCTTCTTCTGCTGATGACCGGCAGAAAAAATCCAAATGGCGCAAAAGCAACGATATTTCCCACGATATTGATCATAAACAGTGGGAACCCAAGTACATTGTAATATTTAAAATAACGGCTGATCTCTTTAAAAAGGATCAGGTTATAGGCATAGTCTCTGTCTGTATCTGTTCGTCCGAATGACTCCGAAAAAAACATGAAATACGCCAGAAGGCACAGGTACAGTATAAACAGTACCCATCCCATTTTCTGGCGTTTAGTTGTGTTTCTGATCATCTGTGACCCCGCATCCTAAAATTCGATCTCAGATTTACGTTTTAAAAGCAGTGCCCCATTAACAATGGAAATAATTCCCACCACAAGACCTGTAACCAGGATCACAATACCTGCTGCAATACTGCCTGCACCCGTGATCTTCATTGTTTTATATACTCTCTCCATATTGCTGTTACCTCCGGCTATTATTCATTCTTTGCGCCGTACTGCTCATAATATGCATCAAGAGCTGCCTTGATCTTATCATCGATCACTACCTGACCGTTGCATTCCTTGTTGTATAAGCACTCTGTTACATCTGCCATGGTAACAATGGCTGCAGTTGGGAAGCCGTACAGATCTTTGATCTCGTCTAAAGCGCTCTTGGTTCCTTTTCCCCGCTCCATACGGTTTAAGGAAACGATCAGACCCTTGATCTCAACATCGCCCTGAGCCTTGATGATCGGGAAGGTCTCTTCAATGGACTTACCGGAAGTGGTAACATCCTCAATGATCATAACGCGGTCACCGTCTTTGATCTTACTTCCTAACAGGATACCGGTATCACCATGGTCCTTTACTTCCTTACGGTTGGAGCAGTAACGGATGTCCTTTCCGTAAAGATCGCTAATGGCCATAGTGGTTGCAACGCTTAACGGGATACCCTTGTAAGCCGGTCCAAAGAGTACGTCAAAGTCCAGACCAAAATTGTCGTGGATCGCCTTTGCGTAGTACTCACCTAATTTCTTTAACTGTGTACCTGTTACATAAGCGCCTGCGTTCATGAAGAATGGGGATTTTCTGCCGCTCTTTAAGGTGAAATCTCCAAATTTTAATACATTGCTCTCTACCATAAATTCAATAAATTCCTGCTTATAGCTTTCCATGGTAATAACCTCCTTGATTCTTCTATTTTTACTCTGGTATCATCACTTTACTGCACCGATCAGTTCGTTGATGTCTTCAATTCCATATTTTTCCATGTATGCCTTAATGCCTTCTACTGTTTTCACAGTTGCATATGGATCATGGAAGTTTGCAGTACCAATAGCTACTGCAGTAGCGCCTGCAAGAATAAACTCCAGGGCATCATCTGCATTGCAGATACCGCCCATACCGATGATCGGCACTTTTACTGCCTGAGCTGCCTGATAAACCATGCGCACAGCCACCGGACGGATCGCCGGGCCGGAAAGTCCGCCTGTTTTGTTGGCAACAGCGAAGGTTCTGCGGTTGATGTCGATCTTCATACCAGTTAAAGTATTGATCAGGGAAATGGCATCTGCGCCGCCTGCTTCTGCTGCCTTTGCCATAACGGTAATATCAGTTACGTTCGGGCTTAATTTCATAACAACTGGCTGCTTTGCATGGGCTTTTACTGCCTTTGTAATAGCTTCTACTGCCTTAGGATCCTGACCAAAGGCGATACCGCCCTCTTTTACGTTTGGACAGGAAATGTTGATCTCCAGCATATCTACCGGCTCATCTCCCAGGCGCTCTACTACATCGATGTAGTCTTCTGTGGTCTTTCCACACACATTAACTACGATCTTGGTATCATATTTCTTTAAAAACGGGATATCTCTTTTTGCGAATACATCAATACCCGGGTTCTGCAGACCAATGGCATTGATCATGCCGCCATAAGTCTCTGCGATCCTTGGTGTTGGATTTCCCGGCCAGGGCACATTTGCCACACCTTTTGTGACAACGGCGCCAAGACGGCTTAAATCAACAAACTCGCTGTATTCCATACCGGAACCAAAGGTGCCGGACGCTTCCATAACCGGATTTTTAAATTCTACTCCGGCGATCTTTACACTCATATTCATAATTTGGTCCTGCCTCCTGCTTTCTCACTGTTTTCTGCCCGCTTTTCATCTGGGCAATTTTTACTGTACTTTACAGTTCAATGTCTTCTGCCAGGAATACGGGGCCGTCCTTACAGATACGCTTGTTATGTACCTGGGAATGTTCGTCCACATCCTTTGTCTGACAGGTGCAGGCCAGACAGGCACCGATGCCGCAGGCCATTTTTTCTTCCAGGGATAAGTAGCAGCGAATGCCTTTTTCCTGGCTGTATGCCTTTAAGGCACGAAGCATAGGAGTTGGTCCGCAGGCATAGATCACATCTGCCTTTAAATCATTTTCACGGATCGCGTCTAATACATTTCCCTTTGTTCCCACGCTGCCGTCTTCTGTAGCAACGGTTACAGAGCCGTATGCTTCAAATTCCTCTTTTAAGAACATATGGCTGTCACGGTAGCCGATCACAGACTGTACCATTTCAGGGCCATTTACTTCATTTAATGATTTTGCAAGCTGAAGCATTGGCGGGATGCCGATGCCGCCGCCGATGAGGAACGCTTTCTTTCCTTCTAATAATGGGAAGCCATTTCCCAGCGGTCCTAATACGTCAATGGTATCTCCTGCTGTCAGTGCAGAAAACTCTTTTGTTCCCGCTCCTGCCACACGGTATACCAGGCGCAGTTCGCCTTTTTCTTTATCAATGCCGCAAAGACTGATGGGTCTTGGAAGCAGTCTGGATCCGTCTTTGGAATAAAGGGATACAAACTGTCCAGGCACTGCCTGGGCTGCGATCTCACCCGCAGCCAGTCTTAAGTCATAAATTCCCTCTGCCAGCTGTACCTGTGAGGTAACAGTGGCTGTCATTTTTAATTTTGCCATGTTGTTTTTCCAACCTTTTTTGTTTCTTGCACGTTGATCCCAGTAAGTTACTGATTACAGTACACTGTTGATATCAGCAACCATGTCGATCACTGCCTGTCTGGAAGCTTCTGCGAAATGCTCCGGGCCGAACTGTTTGTATTTCTCCTGACGATATGCTGCGATAATACCTCTGGAGGAGTTTACAATAGCACCTAAACCGTCTTCATTGAAGCAGTGCTTTAAGTCTGCTGCTGTACCGCCCTGAGCGCCGTAGCCTGGTACCAGGAAGTAGGTATGCGGCATCAGCTTTCTTAAGATCTTGCTCATTTCAGGATAGGTAGCGCCTACAACTGCGCCTACATTGCTGTAGGTTCCGTCCATGGACATGTTGCCCCACTCAACTACCTTTTCAGCTACTAATTCATAAAGAGGACGTCCGTCGATCAGTCTGTCCTGGAACTCGCCGCTGGAAGGATTGGAGGTCTTTACCAGAACGAAAATTCCCTTATCATTTGCGTTGCATACCTCTACGAAAGGCTTTACGCCGTCTGTTCCAAGGTATGGATTTACAGTCAGGATATCAGTATCAAAACCGTTGTAGGTTTTGGAACCTACCTGTACTTTACCCAGATGTCCGGTTGCGTATGCTGCGGAAGTAGAGCCGATATCGCCTCTCTTTGCATCACCGATGACTACCAGACCTTTTTCGTGGCAGTAATCTACAGTCTTCTTATAAACCTTTAATCCCTCGATGCCAAACTGCTCATACATAGCAATCTGTGGCTTTACAGCCGGGATCAGGTCATAAGTATTGTCAATGATCTCTTTATTATACTGCCAGATAGCTTCTGCAGCTCCCTCTAAGGTCTCTCCGTAAGCATCAAATGCTTTCTTTACAACGTGCTCTGGCACATAGGAAAGCATTGGGTCTAAGCCTACGCAGATTGGAGCCTTTGTCTTCTGGATTTTTTCGATTAACTGACTGATCATAATGTTCCTCCTTGGTTTATCGTACATTTTGTACATTCATTACAGGTGTTTTTCTAATTTTAGCATAGATAACCTATTTCTTCAAGAAAACTTGGGATTATACACTTTTTTTCGGTATTGTCATGTTTGCAGCTGATCTGCACTGCTTTTATGCCAGCTCCTCAAACTCATCTAACAGTTCTTCAAAGAACTTAAGGGCTTCCTCTACCGGGCCGGTATGGGACATGTCCACGCCTGCCAGCTTTAACAGCTCAATAGGCGTATCAGAGCAGCCGCCGCTTAAAAACTTCTTGTATCCCTCTAAAATACCTGGCTCTCCGTTAAAGATCTTCTTGCTGATGGCAATGGCTGCAGAGAAGCCGGTAGCATACTGATATACATAAAATGGTGTATAAAAATGAGGGATCCGCTCCCATTCGTACTGAATCTCAGGATTGATCACAGTATCTGAACCGAAATAATCTTCATTTAACTTCTTATACACGCTGCAAAGGCTCTGGGAAGTCATGCTCTCTCCTGCAGCTGCCATTTCATGGGCCTTCTGCTCAAATTCCGCAAACATGGTCTGACGGAATAAGGTGCCTCTGAAGCTTTCCAGGAAATAATTTAATAAATAGGCTTTTTCCTGTTTGTCCTTGCTGTTCTTTAACAAGTGGCGGATCAGCAGGGCCTCATTACAGGTGGAAGCTACCTCTGCAACGAAGATCTTATAGCCACTGTAAGTATAAGACTGGTTCTTATTGGAATACCAGGTGTGGATAGAATGGCCCATTTCGTGAGCCAAAGTGAATACATCGTTTAAGGTGCCGTGGAAATTTAACAACACATATGGGTGGCAGCCATAAACGCCCCAGGAATAAGCACCGCTGCGCTTTCCTTCATTTTCGTACACATCAATCCAGCGGTTATCAAAACCTTCCTGAAGAAGCCCCAGGTATTCTTCGCCCATTGGTGCAAGACCTGTTTTTACAATGTTCTCGGCTTCTTCAAAGGTATAATGACGGTCTGCCTCTGCTACCATTGGCACATACAGGTCATACATATGAAGTTCATCCACACCCAGGAGTTTTTTTCTCAAAGATGCATATCTGTGGAGCAACGGGAGACTTTTTCTCACGGATGCAACCAGATTGTCATATACAGACTCTGGAACTTCGTTGCCGAAAAGACTTGCCTGACGGCTGGAGGTATAGTTTCTGGCTTTTGCGTAGAATACAGCCTGTTTTACATTGGCGCCGAAAGCAGCGGATAAGGTATTGGAAAACTGTTTGTATACACTATACAGATTTTCAAAGGCTTCTTTTCGGATCTTCCGGTTCTGGTTTTCCAGTAAAGCAATATAATTTCCATGAGTCAGCGGGATCTCATTGCCGTTTTCGTCATGGACTGCAGGGAAACGGGCATCTGCATTGTTGAACATGGTAAATACCTGGCTGCCGCCCTGGGTTGCCTCATAGGACTGGGCTAACAGCTGCTCCATTTCTTTGGAAAGGGTGTGGCTCTTGCGCTCTAGCAGCTGATCTAAGAGACGGTCAAAATGTTTCAGGCCCGGATGAGTGCTTCTGTATTCTTTTAATGTTTCTTCCGGGATAGATAATATCTCCGGCACCATATAAGAGGAATTTTCAGAAGCGCGGATATTTAAAAGCTGCGCTCTGGAAAACATGTCCTGATACAGGTCATTGGCTGTATCTTCGTCAGAGCGCATTCTGGCGTATACGTAAAGGCGCTCTGCTTTTAAGCTGAATTCGTCGTCAAATTTCAGGCACTGGTATAAGGTTTCTGCTGACTCTGCCAGTTTTCCCTTAAATTTGCCGTATGTTTCAAGCTCCCCGGAAGCTTCTTTTAACTGGTTTTCCCAGGTTTCATTATCCGGGACCATGTCTTCTAACTTCCATGTGGTGGAAATTTCCGCTTCACTTCTTTTCTTCATAGATGTAACCCCTTTCCTATTTGTAAGTTAAGCCCCGGCACCGCCGGGGCTGATGAAACATTTTATAATGGACTCAGATTTCCCCGCTGACGCAGGCAAAATCTATTATAGACTCAGATTTCCGCGCTGACACGCTTATCTGCCTGCTGACGCAGGCGAAATCTTCGTTAATGGCTTGCGAAAAGTCAGCGGACGCGTCACTGGCGCCTCCTCGACATACTTGGCAACAAATGTCTGCTAACGCAGCCGCTTGTTTTTCTCTGCACTCATATAAGTTTAGACGCGATGGGCACTGCAATTACAGTGAGCAGACCTGCCACTGCAATAGAAAGACTGCTCATAGCGCCTTCTACCTCTCCTAATTCCAGTGCTTTTGCTGTACCAACTGCATGGGCGCTGGTGCCAAATGCCAGGCCTTTGGCTACCGGGTGGTGGATCTTTGCGATCTTAAGTACAGTTTCACCAATCATATTTCCCAGCACACCGGTAATAATGATACTGATCACAGTCAGTGTTACAATACCGCCTGCTTCTTCGCTGACACCCATACCAATGGCCGTTGTAATGGACTTTGGAAGCAGTGTTACATAATGGGTGTGGGACAGTCCCAGAACACGGCACATGAGGAAAATGCTCACTGCACTGGTTGCAACACCGGAAGTGATGCTTACTGCCACGGCTGCTCCATGCTTCTTTAACAAGTGAAGCTGCTTGTACAGCGGGATCGCCAGGCATACAGTTGCCGGTGTAAGGAGCCAGCTCAAATAAGAAGCTCCTTTATTATATGTATCATAGTCAATTCCTACTCCCAGTAAAAAGGCAATGATTACAATAACGGATACCAGGATCGGATTTAAAAAGGCAAGTTTGGTTTTCTGTTTCAGCCAGCAGGCAAACAGATAAGCTCCTATACTTATGGTAAGTCCACAGTATTGGGAATTAACCAGTATCTCTCTTAATGTACTCATTTTATTATTTCTCCTTTTTATTCTCTGCTGACTCCATCATAAACTGGGCTACTCTTCCGGTCACTACCATTACTACAACGGTGGAAACTGCAATAATGATCAGAAATGGGATAAGAACGGCTTTCAGCTCATCTGCGCATTCCAGAATGCCTACAGTAGCCGGTACGAACATCATAGACATGGTATCCATCAGAAAATTGCCGGTTCCTTCTACACTCTCCAGTTTCACCACGCCAGTCATAAGGGCTGCCAGCATAAGAAAAAGACCGAATACACCTGCCGGAACAGGAAGTGGAAGGATCTGGTTTAAAAATTCTCCCGCCAGTGTGATCCCCAGGATAATACCGATCTGTCTTACGTATTTCATCTTGTTTTCCTCCTGATGTTTTAGCGGATGAGCCTGCTTTTTCTTCTGCATCCGCTAAATTTTTCTGGATTATTCTACCACTGCGTTTTTTCATATTCAAGTGATTACACTGGAAATACACAAAAAATACAATCT
>CAVDQU010000040.1:0-7417 GCA_963611035.1 Agathobaculum sp. | reverse complement strand
GCCCTGAAAACCATTGGATTACAATAAGAGCACTATAAAAATCGTGTTGGGAGCTTATTTCATGAATATTTTCTATAAAGATAACTTAAATTCATCAGACCAGTTGCAGCTTAAACTGCTTTTAAAGGATCAGACCGATCAGTTTCTGGACGCTGACGGCTGGTGGTTTGCAGCTTCTGATCCGGACCTGAGTTTCGGGACGGGCCTGATTTCAGAGCCGTGTCTGGCCGGCTGCATGGCTGTATATCAGACTGGGGATGACAGCTTTGAATGTGTACCTTTTGTACGCCCAGATATGCGTGAAAAGGGAATTTTCGCTTCCCTTATGGCTGCCGCCTGTGAAGAAGGCAATATTCCGGGAGAAGGTTCTGTGTATTTTTCCTGTGATATCAAAAATGAATTGTGGAAAAATGTTCTGGAGCATATTGGGGCAGAATATGGCTGGGATGAATATATGATGGAACGGGAATTGACGGAAATTGAAGAAACAATAAATGAAAAAACGGCAAAGAAAGAAACTGCAAACGGGGTTTGCTGTCAAATCTTGGAAAGTGGTGGCAGCACGGCTTGGCGGGCTGCGGGCAGCCGCAGCCTCTTAAACCAGAATACTCCACCGGAAGTCACCTGCCTCCTTGCGCCTCAGGACCAGTCTGTCTACTTATACAGCCTGGAAGTTCTCCCTGAACTTAGAAATAAGCACCTTGGCACAGCCTTTTTATCTGCTCTTCTCCCCCAGTTAGCTGAAAAAGGCTTTAAGACCATTAAGCTTCAGGTCTCCTCTGAAAACCTCCCCGCTATGGCTCTGTATAAAAAAACAGGGTTTCATATTACGCAAACCCTGTCTTTCTATGAATATTAGTTTTATAAATATCAGTCCCTGGATACCGTCACGCCCTGGGCTTCGATCCTCTTTCGGATCTCTAACATCTTGTTGTCGGTCTGGGCGATCACATCGGCACACTGCTTTAATTCTCCGCTGACCTCGCCGTTTAAATCTACAAAGGACTTTTTATACTTTAACTGATGATCCAGGCTTGCCCAGAAGTCCATGGCAATGGTACGGATCTGCACCTCTACGCGAATGGGCTTTTTGCTGTCTGAGAAAAATACCGGGATCTCAATGATCATGTGGTAGCTACGGTAGCCGTTTGGCTTTGGATTTTTAATGTAGTCCTTGATGGCAATAACGGTCACATCGTCCTGGCGCACCAGCATTTCCGCTACTTCGTAAATATCATCTACAAAAGAGCAGATAATACGGATACCAGCCACATCATCCAGATTTTTTGTCATAGAAGCCACGGAAACTTCCAATCCACGGCGCTGAAGCTTTTCTAGGATACTCATAGGCTTCTTTACGCGGGATTTGATCATTTCAATGGGGTTTCTCTGGTTTTTAATGGATAATTCATCATTCAGTACTTCTAATTTTGTCTTTACTTCACGGATAGCACATGCATACCGCATCATTGCCATCCGAAATTCTCTCGCTTCATTGATCCATGCATCTGGGACCTGGACCACGTCCGGCACATTGACAATGGACTGATTCAGCTCACTGTTAGGATTAAGATTGATATTCATCCTGTCACCACTTTCTGCTTACAGGTTCTCCACTGCCTTTACGGCTTCTTCAAACCATGGCATCTCAATATATTCTACCTGACCGCCGTCCACCATTTGGGCGATCTTCGGGTCGATTGGGCTCTGTATGGCTCTCACCGAACACATGAATGTGCTTTCCGCAGTCAGGACATTCCAGATAGCTCATATTTTCTACGATACCAAGGATCGGCACATTCATTTTCTTGGCCATGTTTACTGCCTTGGCTACGATCATTCCTACCAGTTCCTGGGGAGAGGTAACGATAATGATACCGTCTACAGGAAGTGACTGGAATACAGTCAGCGGAACATCACCAGTGCCAGGAGGCATATCTACGAACATGTAATCTACGTCTTTCCACAGTGTTTCTGTCCAGAACTGCTTAACAGCCCCTGCGATCACCGGACCTCTCCAGATGACCGGGTCTGTGTCATGGTCTAACAGAAGGTTGGCAGACATGATATCTACGCCCTCTAAGGATCTTGCAGGGATCATCAGCTTTCCGTCTGCGGACACACCTGCTTTTTCATGGGCAACGCCAAATGCCATAGGAATGGACGGGCCGGTAATATCGGCATCCAGAATGGCTGCATGTTTGCCTCTGCGGCTCATGCTTACTGCCAGCATAGAGGTAACCAGTGATTTACCTACACCGCCTTTGCCACTGACAACACCAATTACTTTTTTTACAGAACTTTCTGGTGCCAGCGCTTCCAGAAAGCTTTTTTTATCCTGGGTACGGCTGCTGCAGCTTTCGCCGCAGGTACCACAGTTATGGGAACATTCGCTCATTTGTATCTTCTCCTTTGGATTTCTATCTCATTCGTTAATGGCTCGTGAAAAACAAATGTCTGCTTCACAGCCGCTTGTTTTTCCCCGTTCATAGTATAACTCATTTATCACAATGCCGCAAGCAGTGCCCGCAAACGAAACTGCGCTTCGCGGCTCAACGTATCTTCCAGCAGCCCCTTATTCTCATCGGAATGCTCAATTTCCCTGGAATAGCGGTGTGCTGCGTCTGCTGCCTCTTTTAAAGTCAGTGTACCATGCTTCATCCAGTGGGCCAGCATCATGTCCTGGATCATGATGCTGGATACGATGGCAGCTTTCATTTTGCCGTATGGATTTTCATTGTAGATGCCGCCGCAGAAGTAGGTGTATACAAAGTACACCATTAACTGTTCGGTCCAAAGTTCCAGTTTTGCAGCTTCCGGGCTTTCTAAAAAACGTTTCCAGCTTGCTTCGTAAGCAGCTTCACCTGCCTCTAAAAGACAGACTTTTAATCCGTCTCTATACTTCGGCCACTGGTGGTTTAATGGTTCCATTTTCTCTAAAAGGGCAATGACCGCTTTTACTGCCTCGTAGCGGCTATAGCCTTTAATATCTGCCAGTTTTACTTTAAAATAAGGATCCCGCTTCGGGCTTTCATAGCGTTCAAACAGTTCGTCTGCCTGATACAGCACATTATCCCGCACCCGTCTTTGGAGATCGTGGGCTAATGCCAGCACCTCTGCCATACGAAGCTTTATATCCAGACTTCTGTCCTGCAAGATCTTAAAAATCAGATCTCTGGCATCCATAAGTTTGGTATATAAAAAGAAGTCGAAATCGTCATAAGTCTCGTCTTTTTCATCTTCTTTTGTAAGGAACCTCACTTTTTCCTCACAGCCAAGGATGATCTTTGCCGCTTCCATACAGGAAAGACAAAGTGAATATTCCCTGCTGCCTTCAAATTCCTCTACATGGCGGGGATACATGCGGCAGGTGCGGCATAAGCTGTCCGGCCCCATTTCTGTATACAGGTCGCATAAATTTTCATCGTTTAAAAAGGCACAACGGTGATGATACTGCAAAAAAGAGCCTTCTTTCCAGTTAATGGAATTTTTCAGCCGGTTTCCAATAGGGCCTTTTGCCTTTTTGTATTTTTCCAGCGCCTTGTCATCGATCATGATCTCCCAGCCTGCACAGCAGGTGTCCTCACATTCTGAGGCAATGCACTGAAACTTTCTATAATAATGTGGATATGTGTAAAGCATTTCTATTCTCTCCTGCCAAGGCGGACATCCTCTAAATAGGCCGCCAGTTCTTCATCTGCACCGTGGAACAGATAATTTTTCCCAGATTTTTCCAGTTTAGCCTTTTCTTCCCGAATCTGCTCATTGGCCCAGGCAACTTCTTCTTTTAAGTCTCTGGCTGACATCAGATGACAGCCCTGACCATAGATGATCAGCTGCTCCAGTCCGTCGGAAGTAGCCACTGTCACATTGTACTGGCGGCCGATCTTGTGTGCCAGTTTTTCAATGTACTGGTCGGCAGTTTCCGCCTCTTTTGTATACACCACATGGATATTGTGGTAATCTATGGCTTCTCCTGTATTTCCTGTCACTTTGTAGGCATCAAATACCAGAATTAGAGTGCATTTCTTATATCCCTGATAATTGCACAGGATGTCCATAAGCTTCTGTCTTGCGCCGTCAATGGTCACTTTTGAAAGCTCCCGCAGCTCTTCCCAGGCAAAAATAATGTTGTAGCCGTCTACCAGAAGATATTCTTCCTCTTCTGGCTTCTTTGGCTCTTTTGTCTTTAAAGGCTTGTTTGCAGAATAATTTCTGGTCCTTGGGGCAGTGTAACTGCTCTGGGTATCCGGCCTGCTGCGCCATTTTCCAGGACCGAAACGGCGATTGAATATCTCTTCTAACTCTTTGTCATCGCTCCAGGATGTACCGGGACCAGGGCTGCTCTGACGCCTGTTTGTGACTGGCGCGGCAGGTATTGCCTCACTGGTTTCAATCTCCATATCTGCAACCACACTGCTAGCAACACGATCTGTCTTCTCCACCGGACTTTCCACATGCATATATTTCTTCACCTGATACCATGGCACCAGATATCCGGCTCCGTGGGAGCAGAAAACGGAGTCGGCTGTATTTTCCAGATCTGCCTCCGGATCGTATCCCGCTGCCTCTATTGCCTCTTCTGCATTGTGGCATGGCTCATAATCCTTGAACCAGAGATTTAAATGTCCCCGGCCCTTTGTATAGGCAATGACCTCCCGCTGATAATCACGCAGGCAGGCAACCGGCGCTTTTCCTGTTAATATAACACCGTCCTCTGTGGTCACAGGCGGCTCAAAGGTTCCAAACATCCGGTCCATATCTGCCATAGCCCGTCCCAGATTTTCCGCAGGAAGCTCCAGTGTAAATCCATAAAAGGGCTCCAGCAGCTGGCTCTCTGCCTGCATCAGTCCCTGACGCAGGGCCCGGTAGGTGGCCTGTCTGAAATCGCCGCCCTCTGTATGCTTCATATGGGCCCGGCCGGTAAGCAGAGTCACCTTCATATCCGTGATCTCTGCGCCGGTAAGCACACCTCTGTGGCTTTTCTCTTCCAAATGGGTCAAGATCAGCCTCTGCCAGTTCCGGTCCAGCACATCCTCGCTGCACACAGTATCAAACTGCAGCCCGCTTCCTGTCTCACCCGGCTCCAGTAACAGATGCGCCTCTGCATAATGGCGCAAAGGCTCAAAATGTCCCACGCCTTCTACTGTATTTAAAATGGTCTCTTTGTATACAATATTTCCTGTATCAAATCCTACTAACAGACCGTACCGCTCTTTCAGCATATGCTTTAAGATCTCGATCTGCACATCTCCCATAAGCTGTACCTGGATCTCACCCAGTTCTTCATTCCAAAGAACATGAAGCTCCGGTTCTTCCTCTTCCAACTGCTTAAACTGCTGTAAACATTTGTGTACATCACTGTCAAAGGGCAGAATGATGCGGTAGGTAAGCACAGGCTCTAACATAGGCAGCTCCGAAGCCGGTTCACTGCCAATTCCCTGTCCCGGATGTGTACGGAGTGGCCCGGTCACTGCGCAGATGCAGCCTGCAGCCGCCTCTTTTACGCTTTCAAATTTGGCTCCGGAATAAATGCGGATCTGGTTTACTTTCTCCTCTTCTCCCCATGAGTCTTTTACATGTAAAACACCGGATGTGACCTTTAAATGGGTCAGGCGGTTTCCCTGGTTATCTCTGGATATTTTAAAGACTTTCGCGCCAAAAGGTTCCCCTTCTTTTCCTGCTTCCACACCGGTTCCATAAAGAGTAATGCCTTCCATCAGCTTTTCCACGCCCTTTAATTTCAGCGCAGAACCGAAATAGCAGGGAAATACCTTCCGTTCCCGTACCAGTTCATCGATCTCGTCTGTATTTATAACGCCATTTTCAAAATAGGACTCCATGATTTTTTCATCACAGACTGCCAGTTCCTGGTAAAATTCATCCGGCTGCGTTTTTTCCAGGTCCCATTCCCCTTTTTCACCGGACCAGCCGCCAAAATCCACACAGTTTTCATTTAAATTGGCTTTCAGGTCTTTCATAAGGGCCTGAGGATCACAGCCTGACTGGTCCATTTTGTTGATAAAAAGGAATACAGGCACATGGTGGCGTTTTAACAGCCGCCAAACCGTTCTTGTATGTCCCTGAACGCCGTCTGCCCCGCTTACCACTAAAATGGCTGCGTCTAACACCTGGATCGTCCGCTCCATTTCCGCGGAAAAATCTACATGCCCCGGTGTATCTAAAAGGGTGACCGTTTTATCTCCCAAGTCAAACACCGCTTGTTTGGAGAAAATGGTAATACCTCGTTCCCGCTCTAATTCATAGGTATCTAAAAAGGCATCCCGATCGTCTACCCGCCCCATTTTGCGGATGGCGCCTGTTAAATATAAAAGTGCCTCAGAAAGAGTGGTCTTTCCCGCATCTACATGAGCCAACAGCCCCACACTGATCTTATTTTTACTTATTTCCGGCTTTTGTCCGCCCATGAAAATGCCTCCTGACTAAAGATCCACCGTACACTTACCGCATACGGTGGATCGCATTTTTTCTCTATTAACTTCAATCAATTAACCTGACGTTCAATCCCCTGCTCTAATTTTCTGTCTCTTCTGTCTTCTTCTCTTCTGCAGCTTCTTCCGGAACCGGAATGGTTCTCTGGATCTGTGCAGCTGGTGCCTTTGGTCTGGAAACAGTTAATGGCAGGTTTACGCCCATTACATTTAAGATAATGCCCTGAGCCTCATTTGCCAGTACGTTTGGTACTTTGGCTGCTTCTACTACAACTGGACGCAGCTTGTTTTCACGGTTGAATTTCTGAAACTCTAAAATATCTGTAAATGCAGGCTGATACAGCTGTCCGTCTTTTAATTTTACTAACGGAATGCCCTTTTCTTCTTTCTGAAGAGCGAAGATAAAGGTTCCTTTCTTGAAGTCAGCCGTCAGTTCTTCGTTTAATTCAGCCATTCTTTCTTTATCTGCAGATGCTGCCGGACGGCGCATCTCCTGAGCCAGGTATGCTGCTGTCAGATGTAAGGACGGGTTTTCTACCCATACAGTTCCCTGAGGCATATCATCTGGGGATTTGCGCTTTACAATGTCACCTACCTGCATGGTAGCTTTCTCTTCCTTATCTGTTACCACCAGAGCATTTACGCCCAGTGCATACAGACCGGTGAAAAATACCAGCATATCTTTTCCATTGATCTTTGCAACAGTTACAGGCACTTTTTCCTCTGCCAGTTTTGCTGCTACCTTCTTTGCTTCCTCTTCATCTAAGAATAAGAATACCTCGTCATCAAAGGTCTCTTCATCACATACTACATATGGCTCTCTTGTGCACAGAGAGATCAGGGCAAAAATATCTGCATCATGTCCAAGGCGCATCAGAAGCTCTCTCTTGATGCCTGTAATTGTATTTGGTGTCTCACTCATTCCAATTTAATCTGCCACTCAAAACGTGTTTAAATATACTCAA
>CAVDQU010000039.1:0-18491 GCA_963611035.1 Agathobaculum sp. | reverse complement strand
TGTCAGTTGTGCCCAAATTTCTGAGGCGTACGCGGTGCGTACGTTGATGAAATTTGAGTGCGACTGGCGGAAAATCGGCCACAAAAGCAAGTGCAGGAAAGACTCCGAGAGGACATTATTCTTACCTGCGTTTCTTCCGCTGTGCCCTTGCGCCGCCTACTACCTCTGTGATCTCCTGGGTAATGGCAGCCTGGCGCACACGGTTATATTCTATGGACAATTCATTTAACAGCTCTGCTGCATTATCACTGGCAGACTGCATGGCCATCATACGGGCATTCTGCTCACTGCAAAATGACTCTACAAGGGCACCGAATATAAATCCCGTAATATAGTTTGGCACTACATGATCCATGACTGCTGTAGGTGACGGCACCATCTGGATCTCTTCCTGATGGATACCTGCCGGGATCACCACATTGCTGAAATCCTCTTTTTTAAGGGGCAGAAGCTGTTCCATCTGTGCTTCCACCTTCATGCTGTTTATCATCTGGGTATAAATGATCCATACCTCATCCAGATGTCCTTCCATATAATCTTCGATCAGGGAAGAGGCGATAAGGCGGGCCCTGTGCATGGTAGGATTCTGTACCGTATAATGAAACTGCTCTTCCACCGGCATATGCCGGGCTTCAAAGTACTGTCTTCCCAGTTCTCCCACTACATACAGACGGTTATTGCTGCTTTTTTCCATCCATTCCTGGGCCAGTTTCAGCACATTGTGGTTATAAGCACCTGCCAGACCCTTATCACCAGTAATGACCACCAGTCCCCGGACGCGGTCCTCTTCTCTGACTTCTTTTCTTGTATCAAAGTAAGGATGCTCTGTATCTCCCATATGGCGCAGGATACGCCGGATCAGGCTTTGCAGCGTGTAAAAATAAGGCTCTGTATCTTCCAGCAGCTTTCTGCTCTTTTTCAGCTTTGTGGAAGAAATAAGGTACATGGCATTGGTGATCTTACGTGTATCCTGAATACTTTTTATTCGGTTTTGGATCTCTCTTGCGTTTGCCATACTGCCTCCTTAAACTCCCTTGCAGCTTCCATGATCTCATATATCAGCTCATCGCTTAAGACTTTCTTTTCTGTGATCTCTTTTACAATCTCCGGATGTTTCTCCTTAAACCAGTTTAACAGATCCATCTGGAAGGTTTTGATCTTCTTTACGTCCACATTCAGCATCAGTTTGTGGGTAGCCACACATAAGGTAATGACCTGTTCTGCCATGGAAAGAGGACGTCCCAAAGGCTGTTTTAACAGTTCCATTAAACGTTTTCCATAAGCTAACTGCTCTTTGGTGGTATCGTCCAGATCAGAGCTGAACTGGGTAAATACCTCCAGTTCACGGTACTGTGCCAGATCCACGCGGATGGTTCCGCTTGCCTTCTTCATGGCTTTGGTCTGTGCAGCGCCGCCTACACGGGATACAGAAAGGCCTACGTTTACTGCAGGTCTCATTCCTGAGAAGAATAAGTCGCTTTCCAGGAAGATCTGGCCGTCTGTAATAGAAATTACATTAGTAGGAATGTAGGCTGATACATCTCCCGCCTGTGTCTCAATAATAGGCAGTGCAGTAATAGAGCCGCCGCCTGACTTGTCAGAAAGACGGCTGGAACGCTCCAGCAATCTGGAATGAAGATAAAAAACATCTCCTGGATATGCCTCACGTCCCGGAGAACGCTCAAGAAGCAGAGACAGTGCACGGTAAGCCACTGCATGCTTGGAAAGGTCATCATAAACAATGAGCACATCCTTTCCCTGATGCATGAAAAACTCTGCCATGGCAGTTCCTGCATAAGGGGCAATATACTGTAAAGGCGCCGGATCACTGGCTGTAGAAGCCATTACAATGGTGTAATCCATGGCGTCATTTTTCTTTAATGTATTTACCAGTTTTGCAATGGTAGATGCCTTCTGACCAATGGCAACATAGATGCAGATCACATCTTTGCCCTTCTGGTTTAAAATGGTATCCATTGCAATGGATGTTTTACCAGTCTGACGGTCACCGATGATCAGCTCACGCTGTCCACGGCCGATGGGGAACATGGAGTCGATAGCCAGGATACCAGTCTCCATAGGAACACCTACAGATTTTCTCTCTGCGATCCCTGGTGCTTCCTGCTCTACCGGAAGATAATCTTCTTCCTTTGCAGGTCCCATTCCGTCAATGGTCTCGCCTAAAGCATTGACTACACGGCCTAAAAAGGCGCTTCCTACCGGAACTCCCGCCCGTTTCTTTGTACGGGTGACTTTGGTTCCTTCTGTAATACCTGTATCTTTTCCAAAAAGGATACAGCCGATCTCATTTTTACGGATGTCCTGGACCATGCCCTTGACACCGTTTTCAAATATAACGATCTCTCCATACATGGCATGATCGATGCCGTATACAATGGCGATGCCGTCACCAACCCAGATCACAGAACCTGTTTCATTGATCTGGCCTGCATGGGCATCATAATCTTCGATCTCGCCTTTGATGATGGAGATGATCTCCTGAGAACTGATTGTGCTCATAAGTAATAACTCCTATCGTTTTCCATTAACCTAAACGTCTGTTAAGCCCCAAACAGCTGTTTTAACTGTGCTTTAAGGCTGTAATCATATTCCACATCCCCGGCTTTTAAGACAAAACCACCTAAAAGATCCTGATCTGCTTCCATAGAAAGCAGTACCTCTTTTTTGTGAAATTCCTTACATAAAAATGCCCTGATGTCTTTTTCCTGTTCTTCATCCGGTTTTGTTACGTAAAAGAGCTTCGCCTTTAAAATGCCGGAAGCATCTAACAGGCACTGATCCCGGATATCCAGGATATCCTCTATCTCCCCGATACAGCCCGCCTCACAGGCTTTCTTTAAAAAAGAAGCCATTAACGGTGAAAAGTCCGGTTTCTTCCATATTTTTCCAATAATGGCTTTCTTCTTTTCTATCTGTATCGTAGGATCATTTAAAAGAGTGATAAGCTGGGGATTTTCCTTAAAAATACGTCCGGTCTCCTGCACCATATTTTCTGGCAGCTGTAATTCATAAAGGACCTTTCCGTATGTTCTTGCCTGCTCAGTCATGTTTTTCACCTGCTAATAATGCCTGGTAACGTTTCCTGTCATTTTCCGGACTGCTCTGCTGTGACAGAAGTTTTGCAGCTGCTGTCATGGCCAGACCGGCTACAGAAGCCTGAAGATCATTTAAAGCCTTTTCTCTTTCCAGTTCAATGACCTTTTTCGCCTCATCTGTCTTCTTTGCAGCGTCCGCATCTGCCTGTTTTAAGATCCTGTCATATTCCTCAGATGCTCTTTCCTTTGCTTTGGCAACAATATCATCTGCCTCTGCTTTTGCATTTTCCAAAGAAAGTTCATATTTTTTCTTTAACAGACCAGCGTCCCGGTTGGAAACAGCTGCCTCATCTAATTCCTTTTCCACCATCTGCTTTCTCTCTTCCAGGATTGCCATGACCGGCTTCATAAGGAAGTGCCGTAAGAACAGATACAGGACCAGGATGTTGATGATCGTAAAGGCAATATTCCAAAAATTAATATTTAACATATATAACTGCCTTTCTATTTTATACTCAGGTTCACGCGTTTTCGCGCTCCACTGCCTGCTTACGCAGGCGGAACCTTCGTTAATGGTCCAAGAAAAACAAATGTCACCTGCGGTGCCGCTTGTTTTTCTATTGGACTCATTACATTATTTCAAAAATAAGATGATCAGCAGGCCAATAACGAAACCGTAAATAGCAGTTGCCTCAGCCAGCGCACATCCAAGAAGCAGTGCCTTTGTGATCTTGCTGTCTGCCTCAGGCTGTCTTGCAATGGCATCTACTGCTTTAGAAGTAGCCATTCCGATTCCCAGTCCTGCTCCGATTCCTGTAATTACTGCAACTGCAGCTCCAAGTGCGATTAATCCTGACATGATGATTTCTCCTTTTTGTTTAAAAATTTGTGTTTGTTTTGTTTGTTTACTCAATAGCTTCTTTTATATATAAAGATGTGAGGAATACAAAAACATAAGCCTGTATCACTCCATCGAATATATCAAAATACCCGCTGAATGGCAGCGGCACTACCAACGGCAGAAGATACTTGATCAGGGCCATGACTACCACCGCACCTAATACATTTCCAAACAGTCGCATGCAAAGTGACAGCGGACGGATAAATAATTCCAGCACATTAATAGGGGCGATAATGGGGATCGGTTCTGCAAAACTTTTGATCCAGCCCTTTACTCCTTTTTTGCGGATGCCTGCCGCCTCCACCAGCACAATGCTCATAACTGCCAAAGATACGGTCACATTCAGGTCTTTTGTAGGGGATTTAAAACCTAACAGACCGATCATATTGGCAATGGCTATGTAGATGACTACGGTGATCAGATAAGGGATATAATCTTTTCCATCTTCGCCTAAAAGGTCCAGGAAAAAGTTATATAAAAACGAAAACCCGCTTTCCAGTGCAGCCTGTTTTCCGCTTATCTTCCGGACCTTTAAGCCGTGTACCCAGACCAGGGATGCCACCATGATGACCGCCATGATGATCCATGTGACCACTACAGACTCCAGCACATCAATGCCGCCAAACAAAGGAATGGTAAACACCGTATTACAGTTTAATTCCTCCATAAGGGACTCTACCAGCTTGTCCAACTTTTCCACACTCCTTTCCAGCATTTTTTGTAATTTCCTGCTCTTTTTTGTTTCGTCCGTTATTATAGCCACGTAATTTTTCCTTTTCAATCCTGAATTTCTTATTATTTCATAACATAAACATTATCAACTTTAAAATTGCATAATTATTTTTATTATTGTTTCATTTTTTTGGAACATTTCAGAATATACGTTTAAAAGATGTTAAGACTTTTACAGACATATTTTTAAATGAATACAAAAAAAGATGCTTCCCTTTCCACACTTTTTATGTGCGGACAACAGAAGCATCCTATATTTTACTTCCCATTTTCCAGAAAAATTCTTCCACTGGAACAGGCTTTCTAAAATAATATCCCTGGGCATATCCACAGCCCATATCATACAGCGTATCCGCCTGCTCTTTTGTTTCAATACCTTCCGAGATCACCTTAATATCCAGCGCTTTCGCCATATTGATGATCAGCCGGATGACCTCTTTATGATATGGATCTGTAATATCTGCTGTAACAAACTGACGGTCCAGCTTTAAATAATCCACCGGAATGCTGGCAACCATAGCCAAAGATGACTCTCCCGTACCAAAATCGTCCATTTCGATCAAAAAGCCTTCTTTTTGCAGGTTCACCAGCACCTGGGAGATCACTGCAGAATCCTCCACATAATTTCGCTCAATGATCTCCAGATAAAGGTCTTTCACATTCAGTCCATACTTCTGGATCAGGCCTTTCAAAAACAGGATCAGATCCTTCTGATACAAATCTCCTCTTGCCACATTCACTGATACAGAAAAATCCTTAAGCCCCGCCTTTTTCCTCACAGCCATCTGCCCTTCTTATTTCTTCAGGCCGTAATGATCAGCCAGCTTCTGCAGTGCAGGCAGCGCTCTGTGGATCATCTCATTGGATACGCAGTATGCCATACGCACATAACCCGGGCAGCCAAAAGATTTTGCAGGTACGATAAGCAAGTTAAACTTCTTTGCCACTGCAGAAAACTCTGCATCATCCCCTGTAGGAGCCTTGACCAACATATAAAATGCGCCTTCCGGCTTCACGCACTCAAAGCCCATATCCTTCATGGACTCATATAACAGCTTGCGGTTTCTGTCATAAAAATCTACATCTGTCTTCACCTCCAGGCAGTCAGCTACAACCAGCTGGAATAAAGATGGTGCATTAATATAACCAATGCAGCGGTTTGCCACTACCAGTGCATTGATCATCGTATCATATTCTGCGATCTGACGGCTCACAGCCAGGTATCCAATACGCTCACCGGACAATGACAGTGACTTACTGAAAGAATAAACAACGATACAGTTTTTAATATAGTCCGGTGCAAATGGCAGTTCACAGCCATCATATACCAGCTCACGGTACGGCTCATCAGAAAGAACATAGATGGGATGTCCGATGCGCTCCTCTGCCTTCTCTAACATCTTCTGTAAACGGATCAGAGTCTCCTTATTGTATACAACACCAGAAGGATTGTTTGGATTATTAATGATCACAGCCTTGGTACGCTCTGTAATGTACTTGTCAGCTTCCTCTACATTCAACTGAAAGGTCTCATAATCAGCCGGAACCACCTTTAAATTACCGCCAAAGTTCATAACATAACTGTTGTACTCACCAAAAAACGGCGCAAAGCAAAGTACCTCATCTTCCAGCTCTAACAGAGAACGCAGAACACAGTTGATGCCGCCTGCAGCGCCTACTGTCATGATAATATCTTCTTTTGTAAAAGAAGAATTATATTTCTTATTTAAGTTTGCTGCTACTTTCTCCCTTACCTCCGGATAACCGGCATTTGGCATATAGCAGTGTACAAAATTGGCATTTCTGTTTTCAAGAATATCATAAATACTCTTCTTTACCTCTTCCGGTACAGGAGCCGCCGGGTTTCCCAGGCTGAAATCATACACATTCTCAGCTCCCACTTCCTTTGCCAGCTCAATACCTTCCTCAAACAGTTTTCTAATAGTAGAACTTCCCGCTACCAGTTTCTGCATATTCTTTGAAAGAACCATCTCTCTACCTCCTACAGCGATCGTGCCTTTATCCTTTAGTGTCCGCACCGGCTGTTCATTTTATTACCAAAAAGTGTAACACAATAACCTATCCAACGCAATGATTTTACAAAAAATATTCTGTCACTGTAAAGTCATAAAGTAAGCAGTAGCCCCTTTTACCACTCTCTTTCCTTAAAAGCCTTTATATGGTATACTCACTGATAAAGATCACATCGTACATCATATTTTGGAGGACCCCCCTTATGACTATAGACTCATCCCAATTCATCACCGGCCGAGAAGTTGCAGTGCCTGATATGTTAAACGCCCGTGACAGACGCCACGCCATCCAGCAGGAGCTGATCCGCACCCATAATGCCACCGTCATCTCCTTCACCTTAAATATCCCCGGCCCTATCAAGGTCTTCCCCTTAGGAGAAATGACCTTTGAAGAAGGCGTCCGCCTCATCGACTCCCAGCTTCACGCATGGAAGATCCCGGTCCTGGAAAAACGGTCGATCCATGATTTCACAGGAAACGAACAGTTCTGGTCCGTACAAGGAAACGATCTTTTCATCAAAGAAACCCTCTGCCTCTTAGAAGACAGCCTATCCTTTGGCCGCCTTTTCGACATCGATGTGATCCGCACCGATGAGACCAAAGTCTCCCGTACAGAACTGGGCTTTCCAGGCAGAAAATGCCTTCTGTGCAGCAACGACGCCTTTGTATGCAGCCGTTCCCGCACCCACACCGTAAAAGAACTGCTGGACAAAGCCTGTGAACTGATGAAAGACTACTTCGAAGAAAAACAGGCCAAAAAGCTGTCATCCCTTTCCATGCAGGCCCTTCTCTACGAAGTAAGCGCCACTCCCAAACCAGGACTGGTAGACCGCAATAACACCGGCGCCCATAAAGACATGGATATCTTCACCTTCGAAGCCAGCGCCGTTTCCCTAAACCACTACTTTGAAAAATTCGCCCTCTGCGGCATGGAAAAAGAACACGAAAACGGCCACGAACCATTTTCCCGCATTTTCGCAAGACTCCGCTCCCTAGGCATCCAGGCAGAAGATGCCATGATGACTGCTACCAAAGGCATCAATACCCATAAAGGACTTATCTTCTCGCTGGCGATCTTAAACTGCTCCTTAGGATACATGTATGCTAACCACATTCCCTACTCCCCGGACACCTTACTCTCGATCAACCAAAAACTAGTAACCGATGTCCTAAAAGATTTCAACGGTATCACTACAGAAACTGCCCGCACCAACGGCGAACGTCTCTACGCCCTCTATGGCATGAAAGGAGCCCGGGGCGAAGCCCTTTCCGGCTACGCCACCGTACTAAAAACAGCTCTCCCTATCCTAAAAGAAGAGCTGAAAAAAGGCCGTTCCATCAACGATGCCGGTGTTATCACCCTGCTGTCCATCATCGCAACCTCCGAAGACACCAACATCGTAAACCGCTCCTCTTACGAAGAGATGAAAGAACTCCAGACCCGCATCAAAACCACACTAAAAGAAAAAGCCCATGATACCCATGAGCTTCTCACCTATGCCAAAGAACTGGACGACGAACTGATCCGCCGCAACATCAGCCCCGGCGGCAGCGCCGATCTCCTGGCATTGACCTATTTCATTTACCTGTACGAACAAACCTTAACCAATTCAGTTACCTCAACCGACATATAGTTCAGCTTTTACCGGTACATTTCCCGGTAAAGAGGTGTTTTTATCTCTTACTCACTGAATACACAGGCCGTCATCTCACTTATCAATTGTCCACATCTTGAGCGCAGCTGTCCGAATGCAGCGGACAAAGTCCGATGCAGGCGAACAGGTGCATGCCGAAAGCCAGTGGACAATGATAAGTGAGATGTAAGGCCGTTTCTTTATGAGATTTCCTCTATTTCCAAAATATCCCCCACCGGGATCCTCGTCCCGTTTTCCAAGATCACATAATAAGTATAAAGATCTATTTTCTTCACACTCCCCGAAACAGTCACATACTCCCCTCCCTCTTTTCTTTCATCCTTCTGAAAATACGTAAAAATGGCGGGAGTTTTTCCATACAGCAATCGATTTAATTTTTCATCTAAAAGTGCTTTTTGTGTCTCATCCAACTCAATCTTCTCCCCCGTCACTCTGGCCGTTTCCTTTATCGCCCCTTCAAATCCCGTAAGCGCCGCAAACGGTGAAAACTGCGCCGCCCGGTTCTCCTTTGACATAGGAGGATGCTTCTCAGAAACCGGCCTTGACAGATGAATAATATCCTCATACTTTTTCACGCCTTATGCCCCCCAATCTGCCGGTTTCTCTCTCTCGCCGTAGCCCCTTCTTCCAAATTCATGCCCTTAAGGATCGCATTCTTCCCATACTTCTTCTTAATATCCAACATAGCCTGCTGCAGCCTCTTCTCCTTTTCCAGACTCTTAGCCTCTTCTTCCCGTTCCTTCTCCACCTTCTCATAATCCGTTAACAAACTTAACTGCTCATAAGTCTCCTGCTTCTTAACCTTTTCCTCTTCCCCCACATGCTCCGCCGTAATATAAAGCCGCCGTATCAGCAGATTTCTATCCACGATCTCATCATACAATTCCATAGCCCCCTGCATGATCAATCTTGCAGAAGATGTGGCCAGCTTCAAATGGATCGTCCCATGAGCATGCTTGGGTATCTTTCTCCCATAATGATCCGTAGTCACCGCCCCTTTATAAGCCCTTCTTCTCACCGGATCCGTCAGATTTTCAATATCATAGCCCACCGTCAAAACGATCTGACTGGCCGTAAGCCCCTTATCCACCAGATCCAACGCCAGCATATCCGCCATTTCTTTTAGCACCAATCTCGCCTGTTCAAATTCACAGGGACAATGCAGCACCTGCCCCGCCCCAATACTCTTATCCTGAGGCTTGTACGCCTTTATATCCGCGATGGTACAGGGCTCATATCCCCAGGCATGATCGATCAGCAGTTCCGCATTCACCCCAAACAGCCTAAACAACAGATCCTCATTATAAAAATCCCCCGGCCGTCCCAGAGAACACCTGGCAATATCCCCCATAGTGCAGATCCCATTTTCCTCTAATTTCCTTGCATACCCTTTTCCTACTCTCCAGAAATCCGTGATTGGCTTATGATCCCATAGCATCCGGCGATAAGACATCTCATCCAGCTGGGCGATCCTTACCCCGTCCTTATCCGCAGCCACATGCTTCGCCACAATATCCATAGCAACCTTGCAAAGATACAGATTCGGCGCGATCCCCGCAGTAGCCGTGATCTTCGTCTCCTCCAACACATCCTTTATCATCTTCATAGCCAGTTCCCTGGCCGTCATCCTGTAAGTCCCCAGATACTCCGTTACGTCCATAAATACCTCATCAATAGAATACACATGGATATCTTCCGGAGCCACATACTTCAGATAAATATGATAGATCTGGGTACTCACTTCCATATAATGGGCCATACGAGGCGGAGCGACCACATAATCGATCTCAAGCCTCGGATCCCTTTCAAGCATTTTCCCATCACAGGACCTCCCGGTAAACCTGCGGTCCGGCAGACAACTTCTCCGCAGACTGTTGGCCTGCTTCACCTTCTGCACCACCTCAAACAATCTTGCCCGCCCTGAGATCCCATAGGCTTTCAAACTGGGCGACACCGCCAGACAGATGGTCTTTTCCGTCCTTGAAGGATCCGCCACCACCAGATTGGTAGTCAGCGGATCCATATCACGTTCTACACATTCCACCGAAGCATAAAAAGATTTCAGATCAATGGCAATATAAATCTTATCAGAACCCATGCTCAAACCTCCATGACCAGTTACCATTTAGTATATCACACGCCATTTTTCCTGTCCACGAACGCCGCAAACATTTGTTCTTATTTATTTTTATTTCAATTCAAAATACTGATCATCAAATTCAGATACCCCGCATAAGTCAGCCACACCAGATAAGGCACCAGCAAAGCCCCCGCCTTTCTGGACAGTCTGTAAAACTGTGTCAGACAGCTATAAACCAGATACCATAAAAAGCACAGCCACACAAAAGCAATGGTATACTTTTTCCCCATAAAAAACAAAACCGGCCAGAAAAAATTAACCACTAATTGCGCCCCATAGGTTTTCAGCGCCTGCTTCCGTTCCTCAGACTCCGGCTTCTTCCATACGATCCACGATGCTGTTCCCATACAGATAAACAAGACTGTCCAGACAACCGGAAAAAGCCAGCCCGGCGGCGATAAAGGCGGCTTTTTAAGTTTCTGAAAAGTGCTCATACTATTCCGTGTCAAAAATCCAGATACACCGCCTACAGCCAGCGGAATGGCAACCGCAGTAAGCAGCGTTTTCGTTTCCTGTTTCATAAAAAACTCCCTCCAGTATCCTAAAGCTTCTCTTTACAGGATACGGAGAGAGTTGTTTTTCTATGCAATCATTAACCAATCAGCACTTTTTTCCCTTCAAATGCAAAGCCATAGCTTCGGATCTTCTCTTCAGAAAATCCGGCAGCTTTTAATTTCGCCTCATATCGTTTTTCCCGGATTTGCAGAAGCGCTGCCTGCACGGTATCTTCCAGCGTCCGTTCTTCTTCTGGGTCATGAACCTTAAATTCAATGAGGATCGCATCATCCTCTTTCTTTAACGGAGTCAGCATAATATCATACCGGCCGTACCCACTTTCTCCATTAGACTCGATCCGGTATCTTTCACGAAGCTCCACCAATAATCCCAGTACAAAACCATGATAAAAACGTTCCGGCTGTGTTCTCTCAGACGGATGTCTGCCTGTATCAAAGCAGCTGAATGTTATCAGTGCAACTTCATTCATGTAAGCATTCATTTCTTTTTTATTTCCCGCCAATAGGGCCTGGATGAAACCATTATAACTTGACAGGGACCGGCCAAACCATCCCTTGAACATGGCCGCAAACATTCCATATATTTCCTGATTTGTAATATTCAGCTGATACCATGGTTCCTGAAACATACCTCTGTATTCTACTTTTGCAGCCTTTAAATATCCGCCTGCCAGCAGCAAACTCCAGATAGCCCGCTCATCCAGATCCAACTGATCATATACGATCTGTTCATCAAATGTTACTGTAACCGATCTGCCGCTTATTAATTGTTCCATCTTTTGTTTTACGTCTGCAGAAGATGTCTGGATCAGCCGGCTCACCAGAGCATTAGAACTGGTTGCCGCCCAATAAGGACGAAACTGCTTCTTGTCCAGGTAATTTGTGATCGACCACGGATTATAGATATCCCGGCATTTTCCAAAAATAAAACCATCATACCACTGCTTCACCTGTTCCCTTTCAGAAGACAGGTCATATTCTTCCAGAGCCTGAAATACTTCGCTCTCTGTAAAACCAAAACAGTCTGCATATTCATCTGAGGTCGTAGTGATCACATTCAGATTGTTCAGATCTGAAAATACAGATTCCTTGGAAATCCTGGTGATCCCGGTCATAACCGCACGTTCCAGATACGGATTCGTTTTAAAAACTGCATTAAACAGGCTGCGGATATAGGAAACAAAACCATTCCAGTATCCTTTCAAATACGCTTCCTGCATTGGTGTATCGTATTCATCCAGAAGAACAATAACTTTTTTTCCATAAAACCGGCTGAGATAGCAACACAGATCATTTAGTGCAGACGATGCCCTGGCATCCCCCATTTCCATAGTAACCTGTTCATAAGCCTTTTTTTCATTTTCACTTAAAAGTGTGTCCCCCAGTAAAAAGCGGTTTTCCTCATACTTTTTTGCGATCAGCGCATTGATCTGCTGTTTCGCATCAGACAGGTTATCCGCCTTGACTGATGCAAAACTCAGAAATAAAACCGGCCATGTTCCCTGTAGACTCCGGTAACGCTCTTCTTTCCAGATTTCCAGTCCTTCAAACAGATCCTTCCGGTTAACATAACGATTTGAGAAAAAGCAGTCCAGCATGCTCATATTCAAGGTCTTTCCAAACCGGCGTGGGCGGGTGATCAAAGTAATTTCATCACCTGATTCCCACCATTTGCGGATCAGACTTGTTTTATCTACAAAGAAATAACCATTTTCCCGCAAAGAAGCAAAATCCTGCTTTCCGATACTGATCACTCTGGCCATATTTCCACCTGCTTTCCTCTCTTATATCCACATTCTTATTTTCCTATTTATGAGTCTAGCATACTTCATTCCCAGTGACAACTGAAAGAAAATTTATGTCTGCCACTGCCGGTACTTCTTCGGATCTATCTTATATTTTTCACATTTCCGGTATAAAGTGCTTAAAGGCATATCCAAAAGTCCCGCTGCCGTTTTTACATGCCCGTGAACCTGTTTTAAGCAGCGGACGATCTCCCCATACTCTCTGTCTTCCGGCGATATTACTAACTGGGTCTCATGATCTCCGATATACCGCTGGGTGTAATAAGCAGACACCAGTTCCTCCGGCAGATCTGCAAAACAGATGACTGGACCCTTAGCCAGATTGACCAGCCGCTCGATCACACTTTCCAGTTCCCTTACATTTCCCGGCCAGCTATAATTAAGCAGGACCTCCATACACTGTTTTTCCATGCTGGTCATTTCTTTTTTCAGGATCTTCCGGTACCGGCTGATGTATTGCTGGATCAGCGGCTGTATATCCTTTCTGCGCTGCCTTAAAGGCGGGATCAGTATACTGATCACATTCAGCTTATAATACAGATCCATGCGGAAGGTTCCTGCTGTTGTCATCTGAAATAAGTCTTTTGTTGTGCATGCAATGATACGCACATCCAGATTTTTCCTGTTGTCCGCCGTCTTTGTATCCAGGAAATTTACCAGGCGGATCTGACATTCCATGGAAAGCTGGTCTATATCTTCTAAAAACAACGTTCCCTTATCTGCCAGCTCCAGTCTGCCTACCTGATTTCCTGTTTTATCCCCAAATAACTCTGTTTCCATCCACTCCCTTGGCACACTGCCGCAGCGGACTGTAATAAAAGAATGATCTTTTCTGTCACTTTCATTGTGTATTGCCTGAGCCAACAGTTCCCTTCCTGTTCCGCTTTCTCCCCGTATCAGGACGCAGGAAGCATTCTTCGCAGCGATCATCCCCAGCTCTTTCACCCAGCTGATCTCCTCTGACGCACCACAAAGGTCAGAAAGGCATCCATTTCTTCTATAGCCTAAAAGCTTCCCTCTTTCCCGATTGGTCTCATCTGCTGTATTAAAGATCAGTATGTACAGATCTTCCCTGTTATTTTCACAAATAGGCACCAGCATCATGGATAAAGCGATCTGGCTCTGATTTTTCCGTGTAAGCACATATCTGAAACGGTTTTTGCCATATTTCATCCCAATTTTCGCGATCTCATCAAAATCATTTAAGAAGAAATCCTGAAACTGCCCGCCTGCAAGTTCTCCTGAAATTCCCAGACATTCACATGCCTTCTGGTTATATTTCAATATCTTTTTCTTTGCATTTAAAACCAGAAATCCCTGGGACAGGTTCTGCACGATCACCTGCATGAGCATGTCTGTCTGGATAAAATGAAGTTCATTTTCAATGGCATGGATCATCATTTTACAGGCACTGGCAATAAAGGGTCTGTATTTATCCAAAGGGCCTGTAATACAGATACAGCCCACCTGCTTATTGCCCAGACTGTGGATCGGCATACTGAAGCAGGCCAGATCATGGTAAATGGTCTGATAATGCTCATATCCCCGCAGCAAAACCGCTGCATCTTCATATAGACACAAGGAAACTCCGCTGGTACCGCAGGCATCTTCCCCGTAATCACTGCCATTAGTAACAGAAACCTGATCCATCAGATCCAACAGTTCTTCATCATCTGCTGAAATATTTTTCAGCTGTTTTCCCTGTTCATCTGTTAAAAGCACATTTTGAGTCGTGTCCTTTGCAATCTCATAAAACTGGATCATATAGGGCACTGCGATCTGGATCAGGTCTGATTTTTCCCTGGTCAGCTGCTGTAGTTCTTTATGATTTAACAGCACCGGCCTGCGCTCAAAGGGATTTACCTTCTTTCGTGATCGTTTCCAGGACTGCAGGATAGGATCACGCAGTCCTTCCAGATGTTCCGGCATTTCTTCGCCCTGTTCTACATACCGCTTCCAGTAGCTTTTTATTTTTTCCGGGTCATATTCTATCTCTTCTGTTTTCTTTTCTGTTTTATCTTCTGCTTTTTCCATTTTTTCTTTCACTTTATCTTCCACCTTATCATCCCCTGGTCAGCGAGTCTATTTTTATTATAAACCATTTTTCTCCTGTTTTGAGAAAAAAATGAGAATTTTATAATGAAATGGGAACTATTTAAGAAAAAAGAGGTATTTCTGCTGATACATGCTATATTAAAGGTACCAATTTGAGAAAGAAAAGAGGGCTATTTATGAAAGAAACCATGAGAGCATTTGTGATCGATGGTGAATTTTCACCAAAGGAAGGTTATGTCTTAAGCGAACGGGAAAAAACCACCAAAAGAGCCCTTCGTGGAAATATGATCTTCAACAATATTAAGATTGGGCTTCGGGATGTGGAAATTCCTCAGATCGAGGATGACGAAGTCCTGATCAAGATCGGTGCCTGCGGCATCTGCGGAACAGACCTGCACCTGGTAGAAGTAGGGGATGACGGCTATACCGTTTACGGCGCCCACTGCAAATTCCCGGTGATCTCCGGTCATGAATTTTCCGGTGAAGTGGTAAAGCTTGGCAGCAAAGTAAAGACCGTACAGGTTGGCGATTTTGTCTCTGTAGAAGAAATGCAGTGGTGCGGCGAGTGTCCTTCCTGCCGTGTTTCCAAATTCAACCAGTGTCAGAACCTGGAAGAGATCGGTATCTCAAAAAATGGCGGTTTTGCCATGTACTGTGCTGTAAAGGAAAAATTCTGCTGTAATATCAACAATATTGCTGAATTTTACGGTGATAAAATGGCAGCTCTGGAATTAGGCGCCCTAGCTGAACCTACCTGTGTTGCTTACAGCGGCATGATCATTAATGGCGGCGGCGTCCGTCCCGGCGATACCGTAGTTATTTTCGGCGCAGGCCCTATTGGACTGTCCTCCATTGCTGTAGCAAAAGCCAGCGGAGCAGGAAAGATCATCGTATTTGATACCCAGGAAGAGAAACTGGCTCTTGCAAAGACCATGGGAGCCACCCATATATATCACTCTCTGAAAGTAAGCCCTCATGAGACGGTTCTTGAGCTGACTGGCCACAAGGGCGCAAATATGATCGTAGAATGCGCCGGCGCCTTTGCAGCCACCTACCCAGAGATCTGTAAAATGTTAGCCATTGAAGCAAAGATCATCCAGCTTGGAATTTCCTCTAAAACTGCTCCTGTTGACATTACTGCCCTTCAGGTTAAAAACGCACGTCTTCAGGGCTCTTTAGGCCATGCAGGAAGCGGTATTTATCCTTCCGTTCTGAGCATGATGGCTTCCGGTACTCTTGATATGAGAAAAATGGTTACCGGACGTTATTCCCTAGAACATATTGAAGATGCCCTTAAGGCCGCAAGACAGCCTGGAAGCGGAAAGGTATTAGTTTCTTTCCGGTATGAATAATATTTCACATAATACATATTCTTCTGACTTATTCAAAAAGGACCTGCCATTTTACGGCAGGTCCTTTTGTATGATCGATCTCTATTTCCAAACTTCTTCTGCGATCTCTTTTACTAATTTTAATTTTGCCCACTGCTCTTCTTCTGTCAGCTTGTTGCCGATCTCGCAGGAAGCGAAACCGCACTGCGGGCTTAAGTATAAGCGGTCTAACGGAACGTATTTTGCTGCTTCATGGATCCTTGCGATGACGTCCTCTTTCTTTTCAAGAACCGGGGACTTGGTGGTTACAAGGCCCAGGACTACTTTCTTGTCGCCGGAAACCTTTGCTAAAGGAGCAAAACCGCCAGATCTTTCATCATCGTATTCCAGATAATATGCATTTACATTTTCCTCACCAAACAGCAGATCTGCCACGCCGTCATAAGCACCGGAGCTGAAGAATGTGGAGTGATAGTTGCCGCGGCATACATGGGTGTTGATCACCAGATCAGCTGGTGCCTGTGCTGCAACCTCGTTGTTTAACTGAAGGAGCAGTGCCTTGTAAGCTTCCAGTGCTTCTCCCTTTCTGCCGGTCAGTGCAACTGCCAGCTTAGGATTTACCATACCGCCCCATACGCAATCGTCAAACTGAAGATTGCGGCAGCCTGCAGCGTAAATCTCATTTACAAATTCTACATAAGCTTTAATCACATCTTTTGCAAATGCTTCTTCCGTTCCGTAGATATCCAGTGTGGTTCCCAGAAGTTCTGCACCTGTAAAATATGCATAGAACTGTCCTGGAGAAGGAATAGTCTGCTTTGCTACTGTATTTTCATCTTCCAATGCTTTTACAAACTTAAAATGCTCTACAAATGGGTGATCCTTTACAGAGATCTTGCCTATCATATAGGTATCGTCGATCATAGCAGCCTCTGCATCGAAGGTCGTATTCCCTTCTACGGTCTTTCTGTGCTCAATGCCCTGAAATCCCCACATGAAATCAAGGTGCCAGGTGGATCTGCGGAACTCACCGTCTGTGATCACGTGATAACCCAGCTTTTTGATCTTTCCTACCAGGTCGCGGATGCAGTCATCTTCTACTGCTGTCAGCTGTTCTTTTGTGATCTTGCCTTCTTCAAAATTCTTTCTTGCCTGCTTTAATGCTTCTGGTCTTAAGAAGCTTCCTACATAGTCATAGCGAAATGGAGTTCTTAAATCTGCCACTGTCTTTATCCTCCGTTTTGTCATTTTATAGATCGATCCAACATTTTGATCTGGTCTGTATCTGTTTAACTGTTTTTATCTGAGGATAGTTTAACAGTGGTTTCCACTTTTGGATAATACTTTATTTTATAGGCTATCCATAGTTTTATCCTATGGATGTATATTTCTTCAATGCTTCTATATAGGTCTCTGCATAACGGCTGAACAAAATATTTTTCTTTTTCACCAGGCCGATCCGCATCTGAACATCCATGACCAGCGGCCTTGAAATGATCTGGGAACCGTTGAGTTCTTCGCTTATGACGCCGGAACAAACAGTAAAGCCATTTAAACCGATGATCAGGTTAAACATGGTAGCACGGTCTCTTACCTGGATGTTTTTGGGCATATCCAGCACACTTAAAAATTCTTCTGCATAGTAAAATGAATTTCGCTCTCCCTGTTCATAAGTAAGATAGGGATAGGACTTCAGATCATCCAGCTGTATTTTCTCTTTCACCGCCAATGGATGTCTGACACTGATAAATACATGAGGATCTGCGGTAAATAATTCTTCAAAAACCAGACCATTCTTTTTGATCAGTTTGGTCAGCACTTCCTCATTGTACTCAGACAGATAGATCACTCCCAGCTCACTTTTCCCATTTGCCACATCATCAAGGATCTCCCCCGTCTGGGTTTCCCTGAGAATGAAATCGTATTTTGCCGCGTCATAGGTCTGGACTACATCTACAAAAGCATTTACCGCAAAGGAATAATGCTGGCAGGAAACAGAAAACTTCGGCATCCGCGCTTTTCCTGCACCAAAATGTTCCTTCATGATATCGGCCTGCTCTAACAACATTCCCGCATAGGACAAAAGCTCTTCCCCATCTCTTGTAAGGATCACCCCTTTTTTAGAGCGTACAAAGGCTGTCACTCCCATTTCTTTTTCCAGGTTGTGGATCGCAGCGCTGAGACTTGGCTGGGATATGAAAAGTTTTTCTGCTGCTTCTGTAATATTTCCACATTCAGCTGTGGTTTTCAGGTATGTAAGCTGCTGTA
>CAVDQU010000038.1:0-18736 GCA_963611035.1 Agathobaculum sp. | reverse complement strand
AATAATTCAGCAAAATCTTTTGGTTTATAATTAGTGATATTAGAAGTGTTCATAATAATACCTCTTCGAGTATATTTAAACACATTCAATCACTAATGTCAATGTTTTTAATCACTTAAAAGATTCTCCTTTTTTAAATCATATTTCTTGTTCTCATTATATCAAAAGCAGATTCTATTGCAATAATGTCGTTTTTATGACTATTTCGGAACAATTCCCAAACAGATGCCTCTTATCAGCACCAGCACCACCAGATGCACCGGATAAAACCAGTAAAACAGGTACTTAAACCTCTGTTTTCCCCGTTTTCCATTGTAAAACCAGATGGGTACCGCTGCCAGCGCTCCTACGCCGTAATTTAAGTCCAGTGTTTCCAAGCCACCAAGAACTGCTGCTGACAGGCTTCGCCCGGATCTGCTTTCGTGAAATTCATAGAAAGCCGCGATGATGATGATACCGATGTAATCATAGTCGGACTGTATCAACACTGCAGCCATGCAGCCTAAGGCTACTGACAGTATTTTTCCTGCTTCCACTGCCAGGGGTGTTTTTCCTCTGATCTGGGCCTGTTCCATTCCTGTAAGTACAGCCAGACCGATGAGAAATTCAAAGAACACGTTCTGATAGCCCAGGTGGAAGATTCGGTTAGATGCAGCCATATCAAAAGGGATCTCTGATATGAAGGCAAACAGGAGCATCTGCAGGGCGTAGCGTTTCCGGCTTCTTGTATGTATAAATCCTTCTACCAGAAGAAAACTGTACAGCAAAAAGGAAGGACGCCCGATCATACGCATCAGGCGCTGGAGCACATACAGCCACTGACCATTGCCAGCAGCTAAAATCCTGCGAAAGGGCGCCGCTCCGCCCTGGTAATACAGGCCATATTCCATCACCACAGCTCCAATATGGTCAATAAGCATGGTGATCATGGCGATCCATTTAAGGGCTGCGCCGCTTAAACAAAAAAATCTTTCTGCGTCTGCAGAAGCACTTCCTGCATACTCCATCTTATTTTTCATCAAAATATTTCCTCAATACAGCCAGAAGGCCCTGATGCTCATTGTCCACAGGTGTAACAGCAGGTGCTGCATCTCTCACTTCCTGAGGCGCATTTGCCATAGCAAAACCAGCGCCCACAGCATTTATCATGTCCAGGTCATTCTGTCCGTCACCGAAAGCCATTGACTGCTCCAGAGAAATGCCGTATTTTTCACATACAGTCCTCACCCCTGCAGACTTACATACCTTTCCATTCATCACTTCCAGATACACGGGCTTGGATCTGGCTATGGAAAGCTGGGGATACAGTTCTTTTAAACGGTTTTCTGTGCGGATCACTACCTCTGGTTCTCCCATGAACAAGAACTTGTGGATGCCGCCAGCTTCTTTAAATATCTCCCTTATGTCACCTGTTTCTGGCACCAGGTGAGTGATCCCCTGTTCCTGGATGACCCATGGATCTGCTGTATCATCCACTACCCAGTGTTCCCCGCCGTAGGTGCCGCAGCTGACCTCTGGAAATTCCTTTTTTACCAGATTTTTGATCTCACAGGACAGCTCCAGATCCAGCAGACAGCTGTAAAGTTCCTCATCATCTGCGCCTAAAATCAGTCCGCCGCTGTAGCACACCATAGGTGCATGAATGCCCAGCTCGTTCCGGATCGGACGCATTCCTTCCGGCATACGGGCTGATACCAGAACAAAAGGAACTCCTTTTTTATCCAAATGCCGCAGCTCTTCTATGGTTTCTTTTGGAACCTGGTTTTCATTGTTTAAAAGAGTGCCGTCAATATCACTGAAAATTATTTTATATTCTCCCATGCTGTTTAACCTCTGCATTCTTAATATACTACTTCAGTCATATACCAAACTGCTATGTCCTAGTACATCGTTTACAAAATAACTAGCCTATTCGCTTGTCTGCAAATCCGATTGCACAGTTCAAAAAGCCTCAGCGTAGCCCGCTACGCCTGCGTTTTTTGAACTGCACACTCGAATCTGCATCCTACGTGATTAGGCCAGTTATTTATGAAACGATGTACTAGTTCTGAAACATATTTCCCGCCAGCGCCCGGATCCGTTTTGCCAAAAATGCCGCCATCACGCAAAGAAGAAAATCTTCCACAACCGTGATCAAAAAGCAGTTGATCACCACCAGCTTCCATGAGACCGGCATATGGATCACGTAATTGCTGATCACATAAAAATATACCATTCCTGACACATAGTAGGCCATCATCCCCCAGAATGCACTGAATAAGTCCCATGCAGTGCCTGCTCCCGGTCGGAGCGCTGATAATTTTCCTGTGATCCATGCTGCAAACACAAAGCCCAGTAAAAATCCAAAAGTAGGGCGGATCAGATAAGCAGGACCGCCGCCTGCTGCAAATACCGGGATACCGGAAAGTCCCACTGCCAGATAAATGCCTACGCAGATAGCTCCACGCCGTCCTCCAAGGATAAAACCGGCTAAAAGAACAAATAAAAACTGCATGGTAAAATGCATAGGGAACGGCTGAACCGGTATATTGACCTTAATATAAGCCCCCGCTGCGATCAGTGCAGTAAACAGACCGATCTGTGCCATTTCCCTGGTAGACAGCGCCTGGGCGCGGGCTGCTTTTAATTGAGCCATTAATATTTTTCCTCCAATTTTTCTAATGTGTTTCTAAAACCTTAAATATGATCATAAAACAAAATCATTGTAACATTCCGTTAAAATTAAGTCAACGAAAGTGCCTGATCCGGGCGTCAAAAAGGCGCATTGTCATAAGACAACACGCCTTTTATATCTTTTCTCATGCCGTGATCCGACATTTAACACTCATTGAACAGTCATTAATAGAACAGTCTATTTACAGCACTGAAAATACCACGGATAGATGCTCTGGTAATGTTGGAGCTGATGCCTACGCCGTAAGTTGCTTTTCCAGTGGTCTGATCTACTAAGTGGATGTAGGATGCAGCCTGTGCGCCAGAACCGGATGCAAGCGCATGCTCGGTATAGTCTAATACCTTGATCTGGATTCCCAGTGCATCTTCTAAGCCTCTCTGTACTGCATCGATAGGTCCGTTTCCGATACCATCGAAATGCTTCTCAATACCATGATCTGTATAAGTAACCTTAACCAGTGTTGCAAACTCGCCGTCTGCAGTCTCTGTATCGGTAACGCGGCACTTGCGGAAGTGCATTGGTTCTTTGCGGTCCAGATAATCCTTCTTGAACTCTTCCATGATCTGCTCTGGAGCAACTTCACCCTGCTTCTCGGAAATAGCCTGGATCACGTCTGCAAATTCCTTGTGCATACCCTTTGGAAGCTTGAAGCCATAGAAGGTATCCATAACAAAGGCTACGCCGCCCTTTCCGGACTGGCTGTTGATACGGACGATAGGCTCGTACTCTCTTCCGATATCGCTTGGATCGATCGGCAGATACGGAACTTCCCAGTACTGGCTGTTTCTCTCATGGAGTGCCTGCATACCTTTGTTGATAGCATCCTGGTGGGAACCGGAGAATGCGGTAAATACCAGCTTGCCTGCATATGGATGTCTCGGCGGGATCTGCATCTTGGTGCAGCGCTCGTAAACTTCTGCGATCTCGCGTACATTTTCAATATTTAACTGAGGATCAATGCCCTGGGAGAACATGTTGTAAGCAACGGTCAGTACATCTACGTTACCAGTACGCTCGCCGTTTCCAAACAGAGTTCCCTCTACACGGTCAGCGCCTGCAAGAAGTGCTAATTCAGTAGCTGCAACGCCTTCACCTCTGTCGTTGTGCGGATGTACGCTTAAGATAATGCTTTCTCTGTTCTTAAAGTGTGTATTCATCCATTCGATCTGGTCTGCATATACGTTTGGAGTGTTCATCTCAACAGTAGATGGCAGGTTGATGATGATCGGGTTCTCCTTGGTAGCGCCCCAGGTCTCCTGAACTGCTGTACAGATATCAAGAGCAAAATCCAGCTCTGTGCCGGTAAAGCTCTCTGGAGAGTATTCCAGACGGATCTTGGTATCACATTCTGCCGCGTATCTCTGTACCATCTTGGTACCTACGATTGCGATGTCCTTGATCTCGTCCATATCTTTGTGGAAAACAACATCTCTCTGAAGAGTAGATGTGGAATTGTAAATATGTACGATCGCTTTCTTAATGCCCTGTAATGCCTCGAAGGTTCTCTTGATCAGGTGCTCACGGCACTGTACTAATACCTGAACTTCTACATCATCCGGGATCAGCTTGCGGTCAACCAGTGTACGAAGAAAATCGTATTCGATCTGGGAAGCTGCAGGGAAACCAACCTCGATCTCCTTAAAGCCCAGCTTTACTAAAAGGTTGAACATCTCTACCTTTTCTTCTACTACCATTGGTTCTACCAGTGCCTGGTTTCCGTCACGAAGGTCAACGCTGCACCATACAGGAGCTTTCTCGATCTCCTTATTTGGCCAGGTACGCTCCGGGAAATTCACTACAGGTACTCTTTTATATCTCTTATAATTTAACATAATAACTATTTCCTCCTTGTGTTTATCTCTGTCTTTTTATGCTTCAGTTACTGCGGTCGTTTTTCCTTTTCTCAAGCCCTTCCGGGCAGTCGCTCGATCACGCCGTAACGGCAGACGATAAACAGCAGTACATTTACTGATTCAGCCCCACGTTTCATCATTCCTTTTCTTATAAGATGTGTGCAGTATGAGCTTTTATAAAGAGTGCTCCGGAGCAGCATTGTCCCCGAAGCACCTGATACGTCAGCCTCATTGCTACAAATGATAAAAAATATATACTACAGTATAACATATACCATTTATTCTTACAAGCAATGAGATTTCATTTTATTATTCGTTCTGGTTATGGTTAATATTCCAGATTCATGTTTCCAGGCGTATTGATCCGCCTTATAAACAATGTCCCTGGTCTTCCATTACTCCTATCACCTGATCAACATACTTTTCGCAGGTTGGCAGGTCAGATGCCTCTACCATAACCCGGACAACCGGCTCTGTACCGGACTGGCGGAGTAAGATACGGCCATTGCTTCCCAGTGCTTCTGTAACCTTTTTAACTTCTGCCTGGACTTTTTCATCGTCCTGTGCTGCTTTTTTGTCTTTTACCTTTACGTTCTTAAGAACCTGCGGGTAAACTTCATACTCAGATGCCAGTTTTGCAAGAGTCTGCTTCTTCTCCAGGATCACTTCCATTACCTTCAGAGAAGTAAGGATACCGTCGCCGGTAGTTGCATGTTTGCTGAAAATAATATGGCCGGACTGTTCACCGCCTAAGCAGTTGCCGGTAGCAGCCATATTTTCGTAAACATATTTATCGCCTACCGCCGTCTTTTCATAGGAAATGCCTTCACGGTCAAAAGCCTTGTAAAGGCCGAAGTTTGACATAATGGTAGTAACAACTGTATTGTGGAACAGCATTCCCTGCTCTTTCATATATTTGCCGCAGACATACATAATACCATCACCATCTACTACATTTCCCTTTTCATCTACAGCGATGCAGCGATCTGCATCTCCGTCATAAGCAAAGCCTACGTCGCAGCCTTCGTCTACTACAAACTTCTGTAAATGCTCAATATGGGTGGAACCGCAGTCTGTGTTGATGTTCAGACCATTTGGCTCATTGCTGATCACGTGGGTCTGGGCGCCTAAAGCGTCAAATACATTTTTGGCAATGGCAGAAGCACTTCCGTTTGCGCAGTCCAAAGCCACTTTCATGTTCTTAAAGGAACGGGTGGCAATGGAGATCAGATAGCCGATATAACGGTTTCTGCCTGCTGCAAAGTCTACAGTGCGGCCGATCTTGTCTTTCTTTGCCAGCGGGATCTCTTCCATCTCGCCGTCTAAGTATTTCTCGATCTCTACGATCACAGATTCTTCCAGCTTTTCGCCCTTTTCATTGATAACCTTGATACCATTATCATAGTATGGGTTGTGGCTGGCGGAGATCATGATACCGCAGTTAAAGCCTTCTGTGCGTACTACATAAGAAACGCTTGGTGTGGTGGTTACATGAAGCAGAAATACATCTGCGCCGGAAGCAGTCAGACCTGCTACTAAAGAATACTCAAACATGTAGCTGCTGCGTCTGGTATCTTTTCCTATGACGATCCGGCATCTTTCATCTGGATTTTTCTGTCCATAGTACCAGCCTAAGAAACGGCCCACTTTAAAAGCATGCTCAACGGTCAGGTTTACGTTTGCTTCCCCGCGGAAACCGTCTGTACCAAAATATTTTCCCATTTTTTTACAGTCCTTCCTGTCTTTTTAATTCCTCTAAATAGCGGCCTAAAGCGTCCTGCCATGCAGGAAGTCTCTCAAATCCATTTTCTGTGAGTTTTTCCTTGTTTAAGCGGCTGTTGGACGGACGTTTTGCCTTAACAGGAAATGCAGATGAGTCTACTGGTGTTACCTTTACTTCGTCCATACCAGCCTGACGGAAGATCTCGCAGGCAAATTCATACCAGCTGCAAAGTCCTTCATTGGTTGCATGATATCTGCCGTATTTGTCAGTCTGGATCATGGCAACTAACAGCTTAGACAGATCGTAGGTATAGGTCGGGGAACCGATCTGGTCATTTACTACGCTGACAGCGCCTCTCTCTTTGCCTAAACGGAGCATGGTCTTGATAAAGTTCTTTCCGTTTACGCCAAATACCCATGCAATGCGAACAATAAAGTACTTCTCCAGGTTCTGCTCTACTGCGATCTCGCCTTCGTACTTGGTCAGGCCGTATACATTTAACGGTTCTCTGTGGTCATCCGGCTCCCATGGGCGCAGTCCTTCACCGTTAAATACATAGTCTGTACTGATGTACATCATCTTAATATCTAAGGCTTTGCACACTTTGGCAATGTTTCTGGTTCCTTCTGCGTTTACCCTGCGGCACAATTCCACATTGTCTTCTGCTGCGTCTACTGCAGTATATGCTGCACAGTGGATCACTGCATCCGGTTTTGCCTCTGTAATTACTTTTTCGCAGGCTGCAGCGTCTGTAATGTCCATTTCTTCTACGTCTACGCCGATTCCTTCGATGCCTTTTGCTGCCAGTTCGTCCATTACATCATATCCAAGCTGTCCTTTTACACCTGTTACCAGAACTCTCATAAATGATCCCTCACTTTTCGTTCTTACTTTCTGATATCAGATTGCTCCGCACGATGTGCTCCCGCAATCTTCATACATGTCAATGGCTGGCGGAGTTTTCCGTCAGCCACAGTTACTTGCTTTCTTATGGTTCACTTACAGACGGTTTCCGTACATCTTATCAAAGTAATTGCTGTACTCACCGCTTAAAATGTTTTTCCACCATTCCTGGTTGTCCAGATACCACTGAATGGTCTGCTTAATTCCTGTATCAAAGTTGTATTTTGGCTTCCAGCCTAATTCTGTCTCGATCTTGGTTGGGTCGATAGCATAACGGCGGTCATGGCCTGGACGGTCTGTTACGAACTTGATCAGGCTCTCTGGCTTGTTTAATGCCTTTAAGATAGTCTTTACAACTTCCAGATTGGTTCTCTCGTTGTGTCCGCCAATGTTGTAAACTTCGCCTACGCGTCCCTTGTGGATGATCAGGTCGATTGCTTCGCAGTGATCAGATACATGAAGCCAGTCACGTACATTTTCACCGGTTCCGTATACAGGAAGCTCCTCATCTGCTAAAGCACGGCTGATGATCAGCGGGATCAGCTTCTCAGGGAAGTGATATGGGCCGTAGTTGTTGGAGCAGCGGGATACGGTTACAGGCATTCCATAAGTTCTGTGATATGCCAGAACAAACAGGTCTGCACTTGCCTTGGATGAAGAATATGGGCTGGATGTGTGCAGTGGTGTTGTCTCTGTAAAGAACAGGTCCGGGCGGTCTAATGGCAGATCTCCATAAACCTCATCGGTAGATACCTGATGATAACGCTTGATGCCATAGGTACGGCATGCGTCCAGTAAAGTAGTGGTTCCCATTACGTTGGTGCGTACAAATGCCTCTGGATCGGTGATAGAACGGTCTACATGGCTTTCTGCAGCAAAGTTTACTACTACGTCTGGTTTTTCCTTATCAAATAAGTCAAAGATGAACTTTCTGTCAGCGATATCGCCTTTTACAAAGCGGTAGTTTGGCTTGTTTTCTACTGGCTTTAAGTTTTCCAGGTTTCCTGCATAGGTTAACAGATCCAGGTTGATGATCTCATAGTCTGGATATTTATTTACCATATGGTGTACAAAATTGCTTCCGATAAATCCGGCACCGCCGGTTACGATGATCTTCATAATGTAAATATTTCCTCCTAAAATAGCTCGTTGCGAGGGACATCTTCTTGCTGCGGCAGGCCGCAACAAGATTAAAATTCCCTATTGTGTAACTTATCTACATACTTGCCATCTAAAACGTCCTTCAGGTACTTGCCGTACTGGTTCTTCTTTAAAACTTCGTAGGTCTCTAATACCTGCTCTTTGGTGATCCAGCCGTTTAAGTATGCGATCTCTTCCAGGCATGCGATCTTTCTGTGCTGGTGGGTCTCTACGGTCTTTACGAAATTGGTTGCTTCTACTAAGGACTCATGGGTTCCTGTATCCAGCCAGGTAAAGCCCTGTCCTAATAAGATAACATCCAGATCGCCGTTTTCCAGATAAATTCTGTTCAGGTCTGTGATCTCCAGCTCACCTCTTGCAGATGGCTTTAAGTTCTTTGCATACTCTACAACGCGGTTGTCATAGAAGTAAAGTCCTGTTACGCAGTAATTGGACTTCGGCTTTTCAGGCTTCTCTTCAATGGAGATAGCTTTGCCGTTTGCGTCAAATTCAACAATGCCGAAACGCTCTGGATCGTCTACATAGTAGCCGAATACAGTTGCGCCTTTTCCCTTGTTGGCGGCAGCTTTTAATCTCTTGTTTAAGCCCTGGCCGTGGAAAATATTATCTCCTAATACCATGGCAACGGAATCACCGGCAATAAACTCTTCACCAATGATAAATGCCTGAGCCAGACCGTCTGGACTTGGCTGTACAGCATAGCTTAAGTTGATACCAAACTGCTTTCCATCCCCTAACAGAGCCTCAAAACGTGGGGTGTCATCTGGTGTGGAGATGATTAAGATATCCCTGATACCTGCATTCATCAATACAGATAATGGGTAATAGATCATAGGTTTGTCATAAATAGGAAGCAGCTGCTTCGATGTAACTTTGGTTAAAGGGTAAAGTCTGGTGCCGCTTCCGCCGGCAAGTATAATCCCTTTCATTTTTTCCTCCTTGCAGGTCCCTGTAACCGTCTTTCTTCCTATTTTTTAAGGCAGACTACGGCCGGACCACTGGTTATTCTTCGTTCAATATACCATACTATACGCCATTTTTCAAATCCCCAGGGAAATATTTCGATATAATTCATGAAAAATTAATGAGATAATACCACAAAAACCAGCTGCACCAGACAGATATTTCTGTTCCGGATGCAGCCGGTCTTTTTCGTGATCTATTCTATACCAAAAAAATCCACTCCTATGATATAGAATCTACTGTGTAACCTGCATTTTCCACTGCTTTTTTCAGTACATCGAAATCAACTTCACGGTCATAAGAGATAACGGCTCTCTTGCCCTTTAAGCTAACGTTTGCAGATACACCGTCGATCTTGTTTAAAGCATGCATTACGCGATTTACGCAGTGTTCACAGGTCATTCCTGAGATCTGCATGATCTTTTCTCCGATCACAGGGCCGTCTAATTTGCTTGGCTCTTCTCTTACTTCGCTGACTCCGCCGCCACCGCAGCATGGGCTTTCGCCTTTCATGTGCTTGATCGTACCTCTGATGGCGAAAATTGCGATCAAAATTAATATAAGGATTACGATTGCATTAACCATTTTTAGTTCCTCTGTTTCTGTAACAGGCCTATGCTGTCTACTTTTCTTCGCGGAATTTCTTATCTTTTGCTTCTTCCCGCTTTTTCTGGATATATTTTACTCCCTGATAGATTCCCATTCCCACCACATAGATTATAATGAGAAGAACTACCATATAGAGCATGGAACCGGATGAATCTCCCATTTCTCTGCTCCTTTTCTAAAATTCATTTTGTATTACTTATACTGTACTGCCTGCAGATGCAGGCAATACGTTTTCATTTCATTGGATCAATGTCTTTTGACTGCTTTATGAGTGTCCATATGATGTGCATGGGCACTTCCACAGCTGCTGCAATGTCCGCTGCAGCCACCGCCGCAGCCGCCATTTCCGCTTCCGCAGCTGCTGCAACTGTCCGGCAACGCACCTGTATGTTTCCAGTAGATCACCAGACCACAGTAGCCAAATACAAGGAGCAATACAATTACATTTGCTATCATAAATATTCCCTTCTTTCTTAATGGAAGCTTGTTTTTCCCTGTGCTCATTATAGCACGATCCAGCAATTTTTAAAAGGGACCGGATGTTACCACCCGGCCCCTTTATTATGCCGGTTTAATACACCGACGGATGTAGCTATATAAACTCACAAACCCGCGCTTACGCGCTCTACTGCCTGCTGACGCAGGCGGTTTGTTCGTTAATGGCGCAAGAAAAACAAATGTCTGCTGCGCAGCCGCTTGTTTTTCTTTTGCGCTCATTACATTATGAAGCGGACTGTACAGAACGCTTGGCGTATGTCTTCTGATCCTTGTATGGATCTGGACGGAACAGCATGAACAGCATGAACAGCAGTACTACGAATGCTACAACTGTAGCTGCACCGAAGGTACCATAGAATAAGAAGCTACCGATCTGGTATACGCAAAGTGTAACAGCGTAAGCAAATATGTTCTGGAACAGGATCGCAAACCAGAACCACTTTCTATCCTGCATCTGCTGAGCCATTGTAGAAATAGCTGCAAGGCAAGGAGAGTCAAGGAGATTAAACAGCAGGAAGCTGAAACCAGCGATAGCGGTTGGGAACCACATTCCAACACCTTCTGCAACGGTTTCTGCATCTTCAACGTCACCAGCAACATTTGCAAGTACGCCCATGGTAGAAACGATACCTTCCTTTGCACTGAAACCGGAGATTGCAGCTGCAACCGGCTGCCACTCACCCCAGCCAAGAGGAGCAAAGATAGGAGCAATCGCACCACCAACGATAGCCATAAGGCTATCTGCGGAATCTTCAACCATACCGAAAGAACCATCCTGGATACCAAAGGTACTTAAGATCCACATAACTACGCAGGCAAGGAACAGGATTGTACCAGCCTTGATAAAGAAGCCTTTCAGTCTTTCCCAAACATGCATCAGAACAGTCTTAGCAGATGGGATATGGTACTGTGGAAGCTCCATAACGAATGGAGCAGGTTTTCCGGAGAATGGTTTTGTCTTCTTTAACATGATAGCTGCTACTAAAACAGCAACAATACCAACAAAGTACATGATTGGGGTCATCATTCCTGCTACATCCCAGCCAGTTACATAACCAGCCATAACACCGCCCATTAAAGCGATAACAGGAAGCTTTGCACCACAAGGAACAAAGGTAGCAGTCATAATAGTAAGACGTCTGTCGTTATCCTGCTCGATGGTCTTGGAAGCCATGATACCTGGGATACCACAACCAGAGGAGATCAGTAACGGGATAAAGCTCTTACCGGACAGACCAAAGTGACGGAATACACGGTCCATAACGAATGCGATACGTACCATGTAACCACAGTCTTCCAGGATGGACAGGAACAGGAACAGGATTGCCATCTGAGGCATAAATCCAAGTACTGCACCAAGACCACCGATAACGCCATCAACAACCAGGCTTACGATCAGTTCGCTTGCGCCGGCATTCTCAAGGAATCCGGTAGCAATTTCCTGAATCGCACCTACAAAGGTATTATTGGTCCAGTCTGTTGCCAGAGTACCGATGGTAGTAACAGAGATGTAATATACAGCCCACATTACCAGCATAAAGATCGGGATACCTAAGAAACGGTTGGTAACGATCTGGTCGATTTTATCAGATACGGTCAGCTTCTCGCCGCTCTTCTTAACAGCAGTTCCAACTACCTTCTGGATGAATTTGTAACGCTCATCAGTTACGATACTTTCCATATCGTCATCATGAGCTTCTTCAATTGCTTTTCTTGCGTTCTCAACAACAGACTTGCCGGAAGCAGAAAGTGGTGTGCTCTCAACTACCTTGCTGTCGTTTTCAAGGAACTTAACTGCATACCATCTCTTCTTATTCTCAGAGATGTCTGCTGGCAGTACGCCTTCAACCTCAGCTACTGCTGCTTCTAATTCCTTGGAGAAGATCTCCTTAGGAAGATCAACTTCTTTCTTCTTGGCAACCTTAACTGCTTCATCGATCAGTTTGTCAAGACCAGTCTGCTTTAATGCGGAAGTCTCAACGATCGGGCAGTCAAGTAACATGGAAAGGCGCTCGATATCGATCTTGATGCCTCTCTTAGCAAGCAGGTCCGCCATGTTTAATGCGATAACTACCGGGATACCGGTTTCGATCATCTGAGTGGTCAGATATAAGTTACGCTCAATGTTTGTTGCGTCAACCAGGTTGACGATAACGTCTGGATCATCCTTTAACAGATAATCACGGCTAACAACTTCCTCCAGAGTGTATGGAGAAAGTGAGTAGATACCAGGAAGATCCGTTACAATAACTTCTTCGCTCTGGCTCTTGCTTTTTAATTTTCCCTCTTTTTTCTCTACCGTAACACCAGGCCAGTTACCAACATACTGGTTGGCACCTGTTAATGCGTTAAACATAGTTGTTTTACCGCAGTTTGGGTTTCCGGCAAGTGCGATCTTAATTGCCATTTCCTTTTTACCTCCATGAGTCCATTGCAAAGGACTCTTCTTAATTCTCACGGTGTGTTATGTATGATTACTTTACTTCTACACACTGAGCATCGTTCTTTCTTACAGAAAGCTCATAACCTCTTACGGTAATCTCAACAGGATCTCCTAAAGGAGCAACTTTTCTAATGTAAAGCTCACTTCCCTTTGTGATTCCCATGTCCATAATACGACGTTTGTAAGCGCCATCACCTGTGATCTTAGTCACAACTACAGTGCTTCCAACTGCTGCATCACCTAAAGTCATTGCTATGTCTCCTTTCTTCTCTTTGTCATACTCATTTGGAGTTTATCATATAGTGCATTTCACTGCAGTATATACGCTTTCATTAAACCATAATGTGTCTTGCCATATCCTGATTGATTGCAACTCTCGAATCTTTGATATTGACAATTACATTTCCGCCGATGGCAGACACAACCGTAATCTCTGCACCTGCAACAAATCCCAGGTTCTCAAGAAAACGCTTTGTTTCTTCATTTCCGCCCACTTTGCGGATCGTGTTCGTTTCACCAATCGCAGCCATTGTTAAAGGCATTCTCTTCACCTCTTTTTCCAGTTAGTCATAGCTATTTATAGTTAGCTACGACTATCCAAGTTCATCTTAGTTAGCATACGCTAATTTGAGTTAGTTGTCAAGAACTCCTTTGTCATTCTTAATTTTTACGGATATTCATACAAATAAGCATATTAATCCAACACTTTTCTCATTATTATCTATTTATTTTTACTTTAATATATACTTTTTTCTCAATATGCATAAAAAAGAGCACAAATCTCCGCAGTGATTTGTGCTCTTTTTGGGAAGTGAGGCATTTTTCATTTTGAAGCAAAGCATTTTTATAATTGATATTTTTTCTCAATAACAGCTATAAGCAAATAAACACGCTTTTTTAGATATTTATTTTCCGCCCGCCATTACCGGCTCACTACATTCACCGGTGTTCCATTTAAAAATTGCCTTAAGTTTTCCACAGACATGTCCATGATCCGCTGTCTTGCTTCTTTTGGTGCCCAGGAAATATGAGGGGTGATGATGCAGTTTTGAGCTTTCAAAAGAGGATTATGGGCACGGATCGGTTCTTCACTTACCACATCCAGTCCTGCTGCATATACTTTTCCACTGTTTAATGCATCTGCCAGGTCTTTTTCCACAACCAGCTGTCCGCGGGAGTTATTAATGATGATAACTCCGTCCTTCATCTTTGCAATGTTATCCTTATTAATAATGCCTTCTGTTGATGGGAATAACGGGCAGTGGAGCGCGATCACATCTGATTTTGCAAATATTTCATCCAGTTCCACATATTCAGCAATGGCACGGCCTTTATCATTTGGGCAAGAATCGTAGGCCAGTACATTCATACCAATTGCCTTTGCTATACATATATTTTTACTGCTTCTTGATCCCATCCCGGTACACAGATGGTGACACTCCGGTCACATTTTTAAAGGCCCGGTTAAAGTGGGCGGCGTCTTCGTAGCCCACTGCCAGGGCGATGTCTAAAAGCTTCAGGGACGGATCTTTCATCAGTTCTTTGGCTTTTGTCATGCGCAGCTGTAATATGTAGTCTCTTACGGTCATGTCCAGCTGCTTTTTAAACAGGCTGCTGAAGTAGTTAGGGTGTAAATGGAACTGGGCGGCGATGTCGGAGAGGAGAAGCTGCTCTGAAAAGTGCTTTTCCATATAGGCTTGTGCTTTTTTTACTACATACTCTTCTTTCTTTTCCTGCTGTTTTTTCAGCTGTTCCATGTAAAGCAGCAGGATCTGTTCCATTTTCTGCTTTAACTGGCTGACGTGGGGCTGGCTTTTGATCTGGGCGGCAAGATCGTTATTGGACAGCTTGTAGCCTGCTATAATGGGGATCAGGGCAGTATTTTTCTGCATCAATGTGTAAAGGAATGTGGACAGTGTCTGCTTAAACTGCTCTTTTGTCATGGCTTCTTTGGACAAATGGGAAAAGATCTCTCCGATCTGCTCTTTTGTTCCTTCTTCGTCCATAGCTAAAAGCCCGTTTCCCAGATGTTCCAGTTCTTTTCCCAGGCATCCACTGGTATAATAAGGCTCTTTGGCTGGAAGATCAAAATAATCCCCCTGCGGGTCAGAATGCACGGTATCTACTGCTTCTGCCTGCAGTCTGACGGAGCTGTCTTTTAACCGTGGGATCAGCAGACGCAGCATGGACACAAAATTCTGGATATTTACCGGCTTTAGCAAATAATCATAAGCTCCCAGCCTTAAGGCGCTGCGGATATAGGTATAATCATCGTAGCCGCTAAGCATGATCACCACGCTGGGGATATGATTTTTGCCGATCAGCTCCAACAGGCTGATGCCGTCCAATTTGGGCATGCGGATGTCAGAAACGATCACATGGTAATATTCTTCTGTAAGGAGTTTTAAGGCATCACTTCCATCGCAGGCACTGGATATGGCAAAGGTATCTCCAAAATTTTTCTTTATAATACTCTTAAGACCATCTACAATATTCTGATCATCATCTACTAATAGGATCCGGTACATCCTGTTCCTCCTTTTTTTCGGTCAGCTCCGTCAGTTCATTTTCCCCATCAACATTTACATGATCACGTATGTTATCGCTCATTTTCCAGGGAAAACATAGCATGATCATGGTTCCCATTCCTTCTGTACTTTCAATAGACACTTTATACTCCGGGCCATAATTTAAGCTGATACGGCGGCATACATTGCGAAGTCCGATACTGTTGCTGGAAGGACTGTCTATATCATGGCGCAGCGCCTCTAACTGGGCTTCACTCATGCCGCAGCCATCATCGGAAACCTGGATATAAAGGCGCTCTTCATCTCTGTATCCCAAAATATCAATATGCAGGATCTGATGGCTGTCTGTAATGCCGTGGATCACCGCATTTTCCACAATAGGCTGGAATACCAGTTTTAATACCCGGCAGGAATACAGTTCTTTATCAATGCAGATGTTAAACTGGATCCGGTCATTGTACTGGTACGCCAGAATTGCCCGATAGATATTTAACTGGTGTATTTCTTCTTCTAAAGGTACTTCTTTGGTGGTGTTTCGAAGTCCATACTGGAGATTCTGGCCTAAAAGCTCTGCCATGGTGGATGTTTCATAATCCTGGCACATATAGGCCTTCATGTGCATAATCTCCAAGGTATTATAAAGGTAATGTGGATTGATCTGGGTCCTTAAAAGCTGCAGCTCTGTTTCCTGTTTTTCCTGCTGCTTTACAAAAACTTCATGGATCAGAAGGTCGATACGTTTTGACATCTTATTAAATGAGGATACCAGAGTCTGAAATTCCTTTGGAAGACCTTCTTTGGAGACCTTATTTACATGATCTAATTCAAAGTTGTTGCAGGCTTCTATCAGACGGTTTAAGGCTTTTAAGATCCTTCTCACCATCTGGAAGATCAAAAACAGGATGCCTCCTAAAATGGCACCAATGGGAATGATATTTAACATCTGGATCTTTGCCATGTTGCCGAAAATGTCAGAAACCGGCGTCTGCAAGACCAGCGTATATCCATTGGCGTGGCCGATCACATTGTAGACTTTTGGTCCCTCTTCTGTATATTTCAACTTTCTGCTCTGGTAGTTCTCCTTTGGTCCCTCTTCTTTTAAATTTTCTTTTACAAATTCCTGGTATTTTTCACTGTCTTCTATATTTCCATATAAAAGAGAGCCATTTTTATAAACTGCAAATTTCTGGTTGGGCGCCTGACGGTTCTGCTCATAATAATGTTCCAGATAGGCGGTATCCATTCCTGCCACACAGTAGCCTACGATCTTGATGGTGTTCAGATCCAGGATACCTCTGCCTACGCACAGAGACTGACCATCCCGCATATTCATCCCGGAACCTGTAAATTCCTCTGCAGGGATCAGAAGAGGTGTTCCTGTTTTATAGGTAGAAAGTTTGTCATACCAGCCTACTTTTTCTTTATCCATAAAGCTGATGCCATAATTTTCCCCTTTTGAGGTATATACACCGTTGCCATCCAGATCATAGATGGCAATAAAACTGGTTGATTCTGTATTAAAGCGGGTCTGGGCATGAGTGTTGAAATAAGAATAAAACCGGAAATTTTTAAGGATTGGTCCTTCTCTTAAGGTACCGCATATATAAGAATCATTACTCTGGGCATATAGCTGGGACGGAAAAAATGATGCCTGTTCCAGCTCTTTTACCGATATCTCCACACGGTCTAAAAGCTGTTCCCCAGTCTGGAAATACCGGTGGGTGGCCATATTATAATTCTGATATGCGCTGACTGTTACCAGATAGCATAAAAAGGCCATGGTCAGAAAGGCCTGAAGGCCTGCGATCATAAAAAGCCATTTTTTAATAGAATTGGTTTTAGGCATGTTTCCCCTCATTTCTTTGATAATTATTGTGCATTTTTTAACATTTAAACAGTTTTTATTGTCTTTTTTTCTTGCCTTTATATAAAAATATACAACAATCTTTGAAAATGGCAAGTAAAATTTGAATATGGTATTTATAATTTTCCTCAAAAAGTCTATACTTTGGCTACAAGTCAAAACTGTATAAGATCAATTATGAAAGGGGAAACATTATGAAAAAAAGATTTACAGCATGCATGATCGGAGCCACTCTTTTAACAGCTGCACTGACCGGTTGCTCAGGAGGAAATACCACTGATGCGCCTGCTTCAAACGCTGACCAGACCACAGCTGCTGAAGCAGCAAGCACAGACGCTGCAGCTTCCGGTGACAAGGTATCCATCGAATTATTCCACCAGAAACCTGAGAACGTAGAGCTTTACAACACTCTGGTAAACAAGTTCATGGAAGAAAACCCGGATATCCAGGTAAACATTACTCTGGCTGAGTCCACCACAACTACTCTGATCTCCCGTGTAGCAGCTGGAAACATTCCTCAGTTAGTATCCGTATTCCCTTGGAATGCATCTTACAAGGATATGTTTAATGAAGGCCTTTTCATGGATCTGACCGATCAGGACTTTATGAAGCGTGTAAATCCATCTGTTCTGGACCGCTGCGAAGTAGACGGAAAGCAGTACTCCCTTCCACTGACCACCAACTCCTTTGGTCTGTACTACAATGTAGATATTTTTGATGAACTGGGACTTACCATTCCAAAGACCATGGATGAGATGTGGGATGTATGTGACAAGTTAGTAGAAGCAGGCATCCAGCCATTCTCCTTCCCAGATAAGAAAGCAGTCCGCATCAACCAGCAGTTTGACCGTATGCTCATCGGCTGCGTAGACCATGACTTCTACACCAAGTGTGACGAGCAGATCAACGGCGACTACAACATTAAAGATGATCCTAACATCCGCAAATATGCAGAAACCATCTTAAAGCTGCGCGAATATGCAAATCCTGATTCTTTAGGTTATGATGATGAACCTGCTTACGAAGAATTTACCAGCGGCAAATCCGCTATGTACATTGACGGTTCCTGGGCTGTAACTACTTTTGAGACCATGAATCCAGACCTGAACTTTAACTGCACCGCTATTCCTACTATCACAGCTGATGAATTCTGGACAACCGGTACTGTTGATACTGCTTATGCTATTTCTGCAGACTGCACACCTGAACAGCAGGATGCATGCATCCGCTTCCTTGACTTCCTGGTACGTGAAGATATTGCACAGGAATTCAGCGACGGCGACAAGAACCCAACTCTGATCCAGGGTGTTGAATACAATGTTCCACAGTTAAAAGAGATCAACGGCTATATCGACGAAGGCAGATTCGCTCCTTCTTTAGCAAGTATCTGGACTCAGGATCTGAGAAACAGCCTGGTTGTATCTGTACAGGCCCTGATCTTAGACAAAGATGTAGACACCTTCTTAGACGAATTCCAGTCCTTAGTAGAAGAATACTATACTCCTGCTGAAGCTGAA
>CAVDQU010000037.1:0-19652 GCA_963611035.1 Agathobaculum sp. | reverse complement strand
TCTTTCTGTGCCCGATTTTGCGAGAAGATTTTTTGTCAGTTGTGCCCAAATTTCAGAGGCGTACGCGGTGCGTACGTTGATGAAATTCAGGTGCGGCTGGCGGAAAATCGGCCGCAAAGGCAGGTGCAGGAAAGACTCCGAGAGGACATAAATATAGTATGGGGAATTGTAACATAATTATAATCATCGGGCAAGGAGAAAGGGCTGGAAAAGGCCTGAAGGAAAGATAATGGGAAAATTTGTCAAAAAGAAAACAAAGAGTTTGTGAAAAGCATAACGCTTGTTGAGAAAATGTTAAGACAAAACGAACAAAAAAAGTTAGAATGTCTAAAATAAATTGCAAATAATGCAAAAAATGCCATTGCTTATTTATAGGATATCGAGTATAATCTATTCAAGTTGTACAAAAACGAGGGGGATAGTTTCGGTATTTTCCGATTGTATTTATAAAAAAACAACAAAAAATACTGGAATGTTTGATATACTATTGACAAGGAAAGGAAGATGATTCATGAAAGACTGGCAGTACATTTTGGGGAACTTTTCACTGCTCAGCCAGATGGGGATCTCCTTAGCGGCTCCGCTGCTTCTGTGTCTTTTTTTATGCAGCTGGCTTAACAGCCGTTTTATGATAGGGGAATGGATCTATGTCCCCGGATTCATCATGGGACTTGGAGGTTCCTTTATGACAGCGTACAAATTTTATCTGAGTGTTATGAAGACACAGAAGAAAAAAAAGAACAGGGAACATGAAAACGCCTTTAACAAGCATATATGACGGGAGGTAGGAATATGAAGATCCAGCCAGCAGTAAAGAAAGAAACAGGACATATCGCATGGGCAAGCGGCGTAGGGACGATCCTTATGATCATTGCTTTTGCAATCTGCCATCAATTTTATCCGAAAGCAGTACCATTTGACTATAGGGTAGTTCTTGGCGGCGTTCTTGGGGCGGCTGTGGCAGTAGGAAATTTTTTTATTATGGGACTGACGGTACAAAAGATCGCAACCGGTGAACAAAATGACGAACAATCCTACAAAAGCATGAAAATAAGTTACAGATACCGTTCCATGGCACAACTGTTATGGATCGTTCTGGCAATGGTATTACCGTTTGTTAATGCTGCGGCGGGCATTATACCGCTGTTTTTCCCAAGTCTGAGCATTAAGCTTATTAATATCCTGGGAATCATAAAAGCAAAGCCAAATTCATAAGAAAGGAGATGAAAACGCGGATATGAATTTTAATATTTCAGGTGCTGCGGTTTATTTCAGGATTCCTACAGGCATACCCATCCTTGGGGATTTCCTGATATCCGAAACACTGGTAGTCAGCTGGATCGTAATGATACTTATTACAGGCCTGTGCATATGGCTTACCAGAGACCTGAAGGTAGAGAATATATCCAAACGTCAGGCAGTAGCCGAGATGCTGGTAGAGCAGGCACAGAAGCTTGTAAGGAACAATACCGGCGGAACAAAGTTTGATCATCTGATCCCCTTTGTGGCAGCTTTGTTCACCACCAGTGTGGTTTCCAACCTTATCAGCCTTACCGGCCTTAGAAGCCCTACAGCAGACCTTTCCACAGAGGCTGCATGGGCAGTGGTCGTATTTGTTATGATCACTGCAAATAAGATCAAGGCAGGCGGCGTTCTGGGATATTTAAAGGGATTTACGACCCCGATCCCGGTGATGACCCCTTTCAATGTCCTGTCTGAGCTGGCGACACCTATCAGTATGGCTTGCCGTCATTTTGGAAATATTCTTTCCGGTGTTGTTATCAACGGGCTGATCTATGCAGCTTTGGCGATAGCAACCTCGGCACTTCTTGGCTGGCTGCCGGGTGCGCTGGGACAGGTCTTAGGAAGCATCCCATTCCTTGATGTGGGTATTCCGGCTATTCTGTCTGTCTACTTTGACTGGTTCTCCGGTTTCATGCAGGCATTCATTTTCAGTATGCTGACGATCATGTATATTGCAAATGCGGCAGAAGGTTAAAAACACGCAGTAAGAAAATCTTATCAAAGATATTATTCACATTATTCTAGGAGGAAATTTATTATGACAGATTTTCAGTTATTAGCAAAAGGTATTGCTTTAGCAGGTTGTGCTATCGGCGCCGGTGCTGCTCTGATCGCAGGTATCGGACCTGGTATTGGTGAAGGTAACGCAGTTGCAAAGGCACTGGAAGCAATCGGACGTCAGCCAGAGTGCAAGGGCGATGTAACCAGCACCATGTTACTTGGTTGTGCCATCGCTGAGACTACTGGTATTTACGGTTTCGTTACCGGTCTGCTGCTGATCTTCGTAGCACCTGGTACTTTCATGAACTACCTGTCCTAAGCTTAACGAAACACTTACTGTTTCAAAGCCTTTATGTAATAAATGTAGAGACTTTAGAAGAACAGAAGGCGGTTTCCACAGACAGGAGGTAGAAAGATGCGGGAAACACAGGATTTAGTAACGATCATACCGTGGACTTTCATTGCCCAGATCTGCAACCTGTTCATCCAGTGCTGGCTGATCAAGAAGTTCTTGTTCAAGCCGGTATGTGCGATCATTGAGAAGAGAAGAGCATTAGCAGACTCTCAGATCCAGGATGCAAAGAAGGCAAAGGAAGAAGCGGATGCCATGAAGGCTGATTATGAGGCAGAAATGGCAAAAGCAAAAGCAACTGCAAATTCCATTCTCCAGGATGCCCAGAAAGACGCTGCAGCACGCAGTGAAGCTATGATCCGGGAAGCACAGACACAGGCGGCCGGAATTAAGGCAAAGGCTGAGGCTGATATCGCCCAGGAGAAGAAGAAAGCAGTCAATGACATTAAAAATGAGATCGGCGGCATTGCCATGGATATTGCTGGCAAGGTAATTGAGCGCGAAATCTCAGAAGAAGACCATAAGAAGCTGATCGACGAGTTTATTGAGAATGTAGGTGAGGCATCATGACCAAGACCGCAAAGATCTACGGGGACAGTCTTTATGACCTTGCCGCAGAAGAAAAGCTGACAGAAGAGATCCTTCCTCAGATGGAACAGGTAATGGCTCTTTTTAATGAGAACCCGGATTACCTGACCCTTCTTTCAGAGCCGTCCATTCCCAAAACAGAACGTGTGGGACTGTTGGACAAGGCTTTTGAAGGACAGCTTGCCCTGTATCTGTTAAACTTCTTGAAACTGTTATGTGAAAACGGCATGATGCGGGAATACCGTGACAGCTGCAGACAGTTTAAGGCCCGCTACAATGAGGACCACAACATTGCGGAAGCAGTGGTCACCACAGCGGTAGCCCTTACAGAAGCACAGGCACAGGCATTAAAGGAAAAGCTGGAGAAGATCAGCGGCAAGAGTGTCCTTCTTACACAGAAAACGGACAGCACCGTACTTGGTGGTATCCGTGTGGAATTAGAAGGAAAGCAGCTTGACGGCACCCTGCAGGAGCGTCTGTCAAGTCTTAGGAAAAAAGTTACGGAAATCATCGTATAAAGGATGTGAATGGAATGCAATTAAAACCGGAAGAGATATCCAAAGTCATCCGAAGCCAGATCAAATATTACCAGAATGCCATTGAGCAGAGCGAAACAGGAACCGTTCTGATCGTAGGTGATGGTATTGCCAGAGTAAGCGGCCTGACCAACTGTATGTCAGGAGAGCTGCTGGAGTTTGAGGACGGCACCTTCGGAATGGCCCAGAACCTGGAAGAAAACAGCGTTTCCGTCGTTCTGTTCGGTTCTGATCAGGGGATCAGTGAAGGACAGACTGTTAAGCGTACAGGAAAGGTAGTAAGCGTACCTGTAGGCGAGGCAATGATCGGACGCGTTGTAAACGCCATCGGCCAACCAATCGATGGCGCAGGCCCTATTGAGACAACCGAATACAGACCGGTGGAATCACCGGCACCCGGCATCTGCGACAGACAGCCGGTTAAGGAACCATTACAAACAGGTATCAAGGCGATCGACTCCATGATCCCGATCGGTAGAGGACAGCGAGAGCTGATCATCGGCGACCGTCAGACTGGTAAGACTACCATCGCTACGGATACCATTTTAAACCAGAAGGGCAAAGACGTTATCTGTATCTATGTTGCTATTGGACAGAAGCGTTCTACTGTTGCCAGCCTGGTATCTGAGCTGCAGGCAGGCGGCGCTATGGATTACACCATCGTTGTTGCTGCAACTGCATCTGAGACAAGCCCGTTACAGTACATTGCACCTTATTCAGGCTGTGCAATGGGCGAATACTTTATGAACAAAGGAAAACACGTACTGATCATCTATGATGACTTAAGTAAGCATGCGGTTGCATACCGTGCACTTTCCCTTCTGATCCGCCGTCCACCGGGCCGTGAGGCTTATCCTGGCGACGTATTCTACCTGCACTCCCGTTTACTGGAGCGTGCAGCAAAGCTTTCAGATGAAAAGGGAGGCGGTTCCCTTACAGCCCTTCCGATCATCGAGACACAGGCAGGCGACGTATCAGCCTACATCCCTACCAACGTTATCTCTATCACTGACGGACAGATCTTCCTGGAGACAGAGCTGTTCCACTCCGGTATCATGCCGGCTGTAAACCCGGGTATCTCCGTATCCCGAGTTGGTGGTAATGCACAGATCAAGGCAATGAAGAAGGTTGCCGGAACCCTGAAACTGGTATATTCCCAGTACAGAGAGTTACAGAGCTTCGCACAGTTCGGTTCTGACCTGGATGCAGATACCAAGGCACGTCTGGCACAGGGCGCACGTATCGTGGAAGTCTTAAAACAGGGAAGAAGCACACCTGTACCTGTAGAGAAGCAGGTAGCGGTCCTCTATGCCGTTGTAAAGGGTGTCCTGACCAGTGTAGAAGTAGAAGATATCCAGGCATACGAAGAAGGCCTTTATACATTCCTTGACAGTGACGCACAGGGCGTGGCTGCTATGGAAGGTATCCGTACCACCGGAAAACTGGAAGGCGAGACAGAGGAGAAGTTAAAAGCAGCTCTGGCTGACTATACCGACCGGTTCTTAAAGACCAGATAAGTTATCTGAAAACTCCCAAACGCCTGCACAGCAGACGTGGGGAGACCAGAATAACATGAATTATAAGGAGGGAACACATGGCTGCAAATATGAAAGCCGTGAAGCTCCGTATGAAGAGCATACAGAGCACCATGCAGATCACCAAAGCAATGGAACTGGTGGCATCCTCCAAGCTGCGTAAGGCAAAGGAACGGGCAGACGCAAGCAGACCTTATTTCCACACTCTGGAAAATACCTTAAAACACATCGCTGCAGGCAACACAGACCTTTCTTCCGTGTATACAAAGAAAAGTAAAAGCGAAAAATGGTGCTATGTGGTGATCGCCGGTGACAGAGGACTGGCAGGTGGATATAATTCCAACCTGTTTAAGGAAATGGAGAGCGAAACTGCCGGGAAAGACTACTGCGTACTTCCCATTGGAAAGAAAGCAGTGGAATACTATAAACGCAGGGGCATAGAGCTGGTAACAGAGGACTTCGCGGAAGCAGGAGATATTTCCGTATCTGACTGCTTTGAGATCGCAGCCTTACTGTGCAGGGCATTTAAGGCCGGAGAATTCGGCCATGCGGCCCTGGGCTATACCAACTTTGTCTCCATGCTTTCCCAGAAGCCTGGTGTATCATCCATGCTTCCGTTAGAAGACCTTTCAGGGGAAGAAAAGGATATGAAACAGATCCATTCCCTGATCTTATATGAGCCGGACAGCGAAACGGTGTTTGACGCCATCGTGCCGGAGTATCTGGCTGGTATGGTATATGGCGCCATGTGCGAGTCCGTTGCCAGTGAGCTGGCAGCGCGAAGGACTGCCATGGATGCTGCATCCAAGAATGCAGGAGAGATGATCGAACAGCTCAGCCTGTATTATAACCGTGCCCGTCAGGCCAGCATAACCCAGGAGATCACTGAGATCGTAGCTGGTGCAGAGGAGCCTTAAAGAGGAGATAGATATATGACAGAGAAACACATTGGAAAGGTGGTGCAGGTTACCGGACCGGTACTGGATATCCGGTACAAAGAAGGGGAACTGCCTGCACTGCTGAACGCGATTGAGATCGATTTAGGCGGTCATAAGCTGATTGCAGAAGTTGCGCAGCAGATCGGTGATGACGTAGTGCGCTGCATTGCCATGAGTTCCACAGACGGACTTGTGCGCGGTACAGACGCAGTAGATACAGGAAGCCCGATTACCGTACCTGTAGGCGATGAGTGCCTGGGACGTGTATTCAACCTGTTAGGCGATCCTGTAGACAATAAACCTGCTCCAGAAGCAAAAGAGCGATGGGCGATCCACCGCCAGGCTCCGTCTTACGAAGAGCAGACACCGGCAACCGAGATCCTGGAGACCGGTATCAAGGTCGTAGACCTGATCTGCCCTTATGCAAAGGGTGGTAAGATCGGTCTGTTCGGAGGTGCCGGCGTAGGTAAGACTGTCCTTATCATGGAGCTGATCCACAATGTAGCAACTGCACACGGTGGCCTGTCCGTATTTACCGGTGTAGGAGAGCGTACCCGTGAAGGAAACGATCTTTACGGAGAGATGCAGGAAAGCGGCGTTATTGATAAAACAGCCTTAGTATATGGTCAGATGAACGAGCCGCCGGGCGCACGTATGAGAGTTGCCCTTTCAGGCCTTACCATGGCAGAGTACTTCCGTGATGTGAAGAATCAGGACGTGCTGCTGTTCATCGATAACATCTTCCGTTTCACCCAGGCTGGTTCTGAGGTATCCGCGCTCCTTGGCCGTATGCCTTCCGCAGTAGGTTACCAGCCAACACTGGCAACTGAAATGGGTGCTTTACAGGAGCGTATCACTTCTACCAAGAAGGGATCCATCACATCGGTACAGGCTGTATATGTACCTGCGGATGACTTAACTGACCCGGCTCCTGCAACTACATTCACCCACCTGGATGCAACCACCGTACTTTCCCGTGATATTGCCAGCCAGGGTATCTACCCGGCGGTAGATCCGCTGGATTCTACAAGCCGTATCCTGTCCCCTGAGACAGTAGGCGAAGAGCATTATCAGGTAGCACGTTCCGTACAGAGAGTGCTGCAGCGTTATAAGGAACTGCAGGATATCATCGCGATCATGGGTATGGATGAACTTTCTGAAGAAGATAAGCTGACCGTATCCAGAGCACGTAAGGTACAGAGATTCCTGTCCCAGAGCTTCTCCGTAGCAGAGCAGTTCACAGGTATGAAAGGCCAGTACGTGCCGTTAAAGGAGACTATCCGCGGATTTAAGAAGATCTTAAGCGGTGAGTGCGATGACATCCCGGAGAGCTGCTTCCTGTTTGCCGGAACCATCGATGATGTATACGAAAAAGCAAAACAGCAGCAGTAGAAGGGAGGAACAGGTATATGACGACCTTCCATTTACAGATCGTGACCATGGACGGAAATGTATTTGACGGCCAGGTACAGAGCGTATCCTGCCGTACCATCCATGGAGACTTGGCCATCCTGGCAAAGCACATCAACTACTGCACAGCCATAGGAATGGGAACCGCCCATGTAGTATTAGAGGACGGAACCGAGCGGAAAGCAGCCTGCATCGGCGGGATGCTGACCATGATGGACGGTGAATGCCGCCTGATCCCAACTACCTGGGAGTGGAGCGAAGATATCGACGTAGCCCGTGCCGAAGAGGCCAAAAAGAGGGCAGAAGAGAAACTGAGCCAGTCCGGAATGGACGAAAAAGAGGTGAAACTGGCAGAAGCCAAGCTTCATCGTGCATTAGTCCGTATTGGAACTGCAGGGAAATAAAAGGCTTTAGGCTGATCTTAGACAGTCGTGAGAATGTTAATGTTCTCACGACTGTTTTTCTTGACAAATATGATATAATGAGTCCAAAAGAAAAACAAGCGACACCGAAGGTGGCATTTGTTTTTCTTGGACCATTAACGAAGGTTCCGCCTGCGTAAGCAGGCAGTGGAGCGCGTTAGCGCGGGGAACCTGAGTCTAGCAGCAGGCAGCAGAGCGCGTCAGCGCGTGAACCTGAGTCTACAAGCCAAAAGTACACATAAATGGAGATATCCCATGGAAACCAAACGAATCAAAATAAACGATACAAAAAACATAAACGATGACGAATTAAAAGAAGCCACCCAGATCTTACGCGACGGCGGACTTGTTGCATTTCCAACAGAAACTGTATATGGTTTAGGTGGAAATGCTTTGGACGAAAAAGCAGCAGGAAAGATCTACGCTGCAAAAGGCAGACCTTCCGACAATCCCCTGATCGCCCATGTATCCTGTGCCGCAGAAGTTACACCTCTGGTAAAATACATTCCAGAAGCAGGACAGAAGTTAATGGACGCCTTCTGGCCAGGTCCGCTGACCATTATTTTCCCAAAGAGCGATATTGTACCTTACGCAACAACCGGCGGACTGGATACAGTAGCGATCCGTATGCCTGTTGACCCTATCGCAAACCGTATGATCGCACTGGCTGGCGTACCGGTTGCAGCTCCAAGCGCCAATACCTCCGGCCGTCCAAGCCCAACTACAGCAGATCATGTATGGCAGGACTTAAACGGCAAGATCGAGATGATCATTGACGGCGGTCCTGTTGGCATTGGTGTGGAGTCTACCATTGTAGACGTTTCAGGAGATATTCCGGCTGTTCTGCGTCCAGGCGCTATCACTATGGAAATGTTAAGAGATGTTTTAGGAGAAGTTACCATTGACCCGGCTATTTTGGGACCGATGGCAGCGGGTGTCCGCCCTAAGGCACCAGGGATGAAATACAAACATTATGCCCCAAAGGCAGATTTGACTTTAGTAGAGCCTGCAAATGTGGCAGATGCCAGAAAAACAGGGGAAGCCGTTGCCATGACACCAGTGCAGGTGGAAAAAATGGTGGAAACGGTGTGGAAACTGGCAAAAGAAAAGATTGATGCAGGTTATAAAGTAGGTATTATCTGTACCGACGAGTCAAGATCCCATTATCCACAGGGGGAGGTACGCAGCATTGGTGCAAGAAAGAGCCAGGAGTCGGTAGCACATAACCTGTATGCACTGCTTCGTGAATTTGATGATCTGAAAGTAGACTATATCTTTTCCGAAAGCTTTACCCAGGATCATCTGGGACAGGCGATCATGAACCGCCTTTCCAAGGCAGCCGGATACCAGATCTATAAAGTGTGATGTCCCTGTAGTCAGATGCAGAAATCTAGAAAGTTGGAAGAATGAAAAATACAGAAAAACAGACCTTGGGAGAGAAAACGGCCCAGAGCCTGCTGGAAATGATCCAGGAAAATGGTTACGGCCCGGGAGATAAACTTCCTACAGAAGCAGAATTGGTAGAAACACTGGGAGTTGGGCGCAATACAGTAAGAGAAGCATTGCGCATCCTTATGTCCCGGAACATCGTTACGATCCGTCAGGGCTCAGGAACCTTTATTTCCGAGAAAAACGGAGTAGCAGACGACCCCCTTGGTTTTTTCATGATGGATGACAGAAGGCAGCTGACAGAGGATCTGCTCCAGGCAAGACTGATCCTGGAACCGGCCCTTGCAGCTCTGGCAGCGCAAAATGGTTCAGAAGATGAGATAAAAGAGCTGGAGTGTATTTTAAAAGAACTGGAAGAACTGGTCCGTGAAAAAAAAGATTATTCCGAAAAAGATTCCCAGTTCCATGCACAGATCGCAACCTGCTCCCACAACCGGGTCATGAATAATCTGATCCCGGTGATCACAGAGGGAGTACGTGTTTTTGCAGGTTCTGTACAGGAAACAGAATATGAGCAGACGTTATTGTCCCACCGGCGTATTTTTGAAGCTATCCGGGACAGATGTGGGGAAGATGCCAGACAGGAAATGTATTTCCATTTGATGTATAATCACAATCGGTACAGAAAAGAATAAAAGATATCGTTTAGGTCAAAGAGCGCGCCACTGGCGCGATGAGGAAGTTTGTCGCAAGCGACCGCGCTCGGCGCGAGAATGTGCCAAGGCACATTCTTTTTTATTGCCTGATTTCACTTGTATTTATAGAAAATATCAATAAATAGCATATATTCACCAAATATATCAATAGGACATTCGTGAGAATTAATGGTAGAATAATTGTACGTTGTATACAGGAGAAACGCAGTGGAGAAACAAAAAACAGGTAAGAGAAAAATATATGTATTTGCAGTGGGAATGCTTGTACTGTTTTTGGTTGGAAAATACTCTGGCTGGTCTGAGCAGCTTTTGAATGGGGATCTTACCCAGATGTTGCAGCGTATAACAGAAGAAAATCTTCCTGCTGCCATTTCCATATATCTGGTGACTACTGTGATCGGAAGTGTAGCTTTTGCTCTGCCGGGGATCAGTTTTGCGATCCTTGCAGGGCTGCTGTTTGGTCCGGTCCTGGGGACGATCTGTTGTACAGTAGCAGCTACTTTAGGAGCGGTTGTAGCTTTTCTCATAGGCAGGTATTTTCTCAAAGATACAGTAGGAGCAGCGGCCAGAAAAAATCCATATCTGCGCCACTGGCTGTTTGATGAAACAGGGAAAAAACAGATCTGGATCCTGATGATCACCCGGCTGGTGCCTTTATTTCCCTATAATCTGCAAAATTTTGCTTATGGGGTGACGGACATGCCATTAAAAACCTATGCGGCTGGCTCTTTTCTTTTTATGCTTCCGGGAACCGCCATGTATACATTGGGAACAGCAGGTCTTGCAGATCCAGGCATAAGAACAGCCTGTTTGATAGGAGCCGCTATACTGGCAGCAGCAGTAATAACAGCGGGCATCCTGTTAAAGAAAAAAGTCCTTGCAGAGCAGGAAGATCCAGATCTGAAAAACGGAGATGAGATGTGATGAATGGGCCGGTCAAAAACTGCACTCATTGCGGCATATGTACAGAAAACTGTGGATTTTTAAAGAAATATGACCTGACTATTGGAGATACAGAAAATCTTTCCAGACTGGCGTATCACTGCTTTCTCTGTGGAAAATGTTCCAAGGTCTGTCCGCAGGGGCTTGACGGACGGGAAATAGTACTTCAGATCCGAAGACAACAGGTAAAAGAAAATGACGGCAGAATACCCGAAAAGGGATATGGAATGCTTCTGTGGGAGAAAGAAGATTATAAATTTCGCAGATACAGCGGGAAAGGAAAAACAGCATTGTTTTTCGGCTGCAACTTCCCTTCTTTTTATCCGGAGACTACCCGTTATCTGGGAAAAATGCTGGCAGAAAAGACAGATGCGTTTTCTGTATTTGACTGTTGCGGAAAGCCGGTGGCGGAGCTGGGACTGGAAGAAAAAGAAGCAGTGATCCTGGAACACCTGGATAGAAAACTTCTGGCGGCCGGAGCAGGAGAAGCGGTTATGGTCTGTCCTAACTGTTATGCGTTCTTAAAAGGCAGACTTTCTATCCCGGTGATCAGCATTTATGAGAAATTGCAGGAATTAGGGCTTGGAACCATGATCATGGAAGAACAGAATATTTTCCTTCCATGTCCGGACCGGGAAAAGAGAGAACTTTTAAAACAGATATTGCCATTTCTGGCAGCAGAACCGAAGATTTTTTATGACGCAAACTGCTGTGGTCTTGGAGGCTGTGGGGCAGTGAAAGAGCCGGAACTTGCCGGTCAAATGGCAAAATCAGCATGCAGTATACAAAATACAAGCGTGTATTGTGCCTCCTGTGCCGGAAATCTTACAAGAGCCGGCGGAAAAAACATAAAACATCTGCTGGTCCAGATCCTGGGAAGAGAAGAGACGCCGGATGTGGGGCATTCTCTGTGGAACCGGATCCGCGCAGGAAGAATGTCCTCTCGGAGTCTTTCCTGCACCTGCTTTTGTGGCCGATTTTCCGCCAGTCGCACCCGAATTTCATCAACGTACGCACCGCGTACGCCTCAGAAATTTGGGCACAACTGACAAAAAATCTTCTCACAAAATCAGGCACAGAAAGATTCCGAGAGAACATAAGATAGAAGAGGGGGAAACGTATGAAGAATAAAAATAAGTGGATTGAAAAGATAATACTGATCATCTGCGCTGTGGCAGCTGTAGCAGTATACATGGCAGTACCGTCTGTACATCAGGGCATGAACCGGGTCTTTGCCATGTTCGCAACAGGTGATTTTACTGTGCTTCGCGATTTTGTAGCGTCCTATGGGGCTTATGCAGCGGCATTATCTTTTCTGTTAATGATCCTCCAGTCCATTATCGCGCCATTGCCTGCATTTCTTATCACCTTTGCCAATGCAAACTTATTTGGCTGGTGGAAAGGCGCTATTTTATCCTGGTCCAGCGCTATGGCAGGCGCAGCGATCTGCTTTTACATTGCCAGGATCTTAGGCCGTGACGTGGCTGAAAAGCTGACCAGCCGTTCTGGCCTGGCACAGATTGATACATTTTTTGAAAAATACGGAAAAAATACGATCCTGATCTGCCGTCTGCTGCCTTTTGTGTCTTTTGATATTGTAAGCTACGCAGCAGGACTTACATCCATGTCCTTTTCCTCTTTCTTTATTGCCACTGGGATCGGACAGCTGCCAGCCACCATTGTTTATTCCTATGTAGGCGGCATGCTTACCGGCGGAGCTAAGTTATTTGTTACAGGGCTTCTCATCATTTTTGCCCTGTCAGCGCTGATCTTTATGATGCGCAGCATCTATATGGAACATATGAAAAAGAAAAGAGGATAAGAACATGACAAAAGAAGAAGTCTGTCAGTTATTTATGGCCGGGATCGACTGTTCCCAGGTAGTGACCGGCGCATGTGCAGAAAAAATGGGAATGACTAAAGAACAGGCCAGAAAAATGTCAGCCTGTTTTGGGGGCGGAATGATGTGCGGGGAGACTTGCGGCGCTGTGACCGGTGCGCTAATGGTACTGGGAATGGTATTTGGACACAGCGAAGAAAATGACGGTGACCAGAAAGGCATTATGGCAGGAAAAGTGGCTGAATTTAAGAAGCGTTTTCTGGAAAAATATCCTTCCGATATGTGTCGTGAGTTCCTGGGACATGATATTTCAAAGCCAGGTGAAATGGATAAGGTGCTGGAAAAAGGCCTTATGTTTGATCTATGTCCACAGATCGTTCTTGATATACTGTCTATTTTAGAGGAGCTGGTTTAAATGAAACAGGCGCTGATCCTTTTTACAAGGATCCCGGTACCGGGAAAGACGAAAACACGGCTGATGCCTTATTTTTCACCAAAGCAATGTGCAAAGCTGCATACCTGTTTTCTGAAAGATATCAGTGATCAGTGCAGAAAAGTAAAAGCAGACTGTTTTGTGTGCTATGCAGCCGAAGACGGGGATGTGAAGGAACTTCAGGATATCCTTGGAAAACAGAAAGAATATTTCCCACAGACAGGTGAGACTCTGGGGCAGAGGATGTACCACAGTCTGGAATATGTTCTTGGGCTGGGATATGATGCCTGTCTTCTTATGGGAACAGATATTCCGGAGATCAGCAGCCCGGATCTGGAAAAAGCTTTTCAGGTATTAAAGGAAAAAGACACTGTTTTTGGAAAGACAGCAGACGGTGGTTATTATCTGGTGGGCATGAAGCGGCCCATTCCTGAGGCCTTTGGTTTAAAGAATTATGGTCACAGCCATGTGTTTGAAGATACTTTAAAAGAACTTTCAGATGCAGGGATAAATGTTGGATTTACAACGAAACATCAGGATATGGATACTCCAGAGGATCTTCAGTGTTACAGACGGCGGATGCGTCAGGACAAACGGCTTCAGAACAGCCATACAGGCCGGTATCTGGCTGCAAATGTAAAAATATCTGTGATCATCCCGGTCTATAACGAGGCCAAGACCATAGAAGCCATGAAAAAACAGCTGTATCCCTACCGCTCCCGCTGTGAGATCCTTTTTGTAGACGGAGGAAGCACAGACGGGACACCGGAAATGATCGGGCCTGATTTTAAATTGCTCCGTTCTGAAAAGGGGCGGGCCAACCAGATGAACCTGGGGGCAGAGAAAAGCCATGGAGATATCCTGTTTTTCCTTCACTGCGACAGTGAACTGCCGCCAGAACCGTTAGAAGAGATCCGCCGGGTAATGAAAGACCACAGCGCAGGCTGTTTTGGGATCGCCTTTCATTCCAGGAATTTCTTTATGTTTACCTGCCGGGTCATTTCCAATCACAGGATCAAAGACCGGAAGGTGATGTTTGGGGATCAGGGGATCTTTATTGACAGGGACTTGTTTTTCCAGACGGGAAAATTCCCGGTGATCCCGGTCATGGAAGATTATCAGTTTTCATTGACATTAAAAGAAATGGGAGTCCGGCTGGGGATGGCGAAAAAACGGATCTACACATCAGACCGTCGTTTCCCCAAAGGTACGATCCCAAAATTAAAATTAATGTGGAAAATGAACCGGTTAAGAAAAATGTACCGGGATCATGTTCCAATAGAGAAGATCGACCGGTTATACCGGGATGTAAGGTAGGTGAGCTGCAGGTCATGGAACGGACGAAAGGATTGAAAGAATACATTCAAACAAAAGAGTACCGGGAAATCCTGGGACTGCCGCGGCAGGTGACAGAAAACTATGTCATGCTGGCTCAGGGAGAATACAACCGCAATTATACTTCTATTCATCCCATAACTGGGAAAAAGCTGGTGCTGCGGATCAATTTTGGCAGCCAGATGCATTTAAAAGACCAGATCCTTTACGAATACAGGGCATTGAAGCTGTTGGAAAACTCTGGGCGTACGCCAAAAGCCATTTATGCAGACGGAAGCTGTAAAGATCTTCCCTATGGTGTTATGGTCATGGAATTTCTGCCTGGACACAGTCTGGATTATAAAACAGAACTGTTTTCAGCCGCAGGTTGTCTGGCGGATATACACAGTGTAAAAATACCAGAAACCCATTCCCTGATCCGGCCGGAAGAACCTTTAAAAGCCATACTGGAAGAGTGTGAAGCCATGGTAAAGACCTATATGGAGTCAGACCTGGGGGATGAGCAGAAAAAGCACAGGATCCGCAGCCTGTTGGATCAGGGGTGGAAGGCAGTGGAAAGTTTAGAAACAGATATTCCTTATCACTGCTGTATCAACACAGAGCTGAATTCTACGAATTTTCTTGTTAATGACAGAGATGTTAATAACAGAAATGCAGGAGCGGACAAGGCCGGTTATGAAAAAGAGGCGTATCTGGTAGACTGGGAAAAGCCATTGTATGGAGATCCGGCCCAGGATCTGGGACATTTCCTGGCGCCTACGACTACCTTCTGGAAGACAGATGTGATCCTGGATAAGAGCCAGATGGACGCCTTTTTAGATACATACATAGAAAAAGTAAGCGGCCGCTTTGATACCACAGGTTTAAAGGAACGGACTTACATTTATATTCCGGTCACCTGCCTGCGGGGGATCACCTGGTGTGCCATGGCCTGGGTGCAGTATCATCAGCCGGATAAAGAGATATTCAACCGGTCTACCTTTGATAAGCTGGAAGTATATCTTTCAGGTGAGTTTTTAAGCCGGATCGAGGAAATCTGGAATCGGTTTTAAACTATAAATAAATATATTTTTTATTCACAAGGAGGAACTTTATTATGAAGAAACAGTGGAGAGTTTTATTTTTAGCAGCAGCGGCAGCAGTCGTTATGTCAACCGGATGCGGTAATTCTGCTTCTACCCAGACTACAGCAGTAACAACTGCAGCTGAAACCACAGCGGCAGAGGCAAAGGCAGAAGAGTCTGAGGCAGCAGCAGAGGTGACTTTTGGCGGAAACCGTACAGAAGAAGACATTGACTGGCAGTATGTAGACGGCAAAGATGCAGTTGCAGCAGTAGGCAGTGATGACGTTCAGTTCTTAGATGTACGTGATGATGATACCTATGCACAGGGCCATTTAAAGGGTTCCCTGCAGTGCGGATTAAAGGATTTTGAGAGCGCAGACGCACAGAAGGCAATGTATGAACTGGCACAGACTATGGACTCTTCCAAGCCTGTATACATTCTCTGCTATAGCGGCAACAAGTGCGCAAAGACAGCCATCGCAGTTATGAAGGATGCTGGTTTTGATACCAACGAACTGTTCATCATCAAAGACGGCGCTAAGGACAAAGATGTAGCAGCAGCTCTGGTTACAGAATAATTCATTCAGGAGCATTTGCCTTCGGCAAAAATTGATCAAAACGATTGGGAAAAGCAGCCTTATCTGAAAATGGTAAGAGCTGCTTTTTTGTATTCAATATATATATCGGGAGTGTATTTTACTATTACGAATAAATTTATCCCATAAATTACAAAAATAAAATAGAAAAACATTGACTTAAGCCACTGAATGTGATAATAATAAAATATATTCATGGGATGAATTTAAAACGAAGTAAAATGCTGAGCACAGGAGGCGTAGAAATGAAGGAGATGTATGACGTTCTGATCATCGGCGGCGGTGTAGTAGGAAGTGCTGTGGCCAGGGAAATGTCACGTTACCGTTTGAAAATCGGGGTTCTGGAGAAAAATCTGGACGTATGTAATGAGACCAGCGGCAGAAATTCCGGTGTAGTCCATGGCGGCTTTGCCTATGATCGGGGAAGCCTGAAAGCGAAACTATGCGTAGAGGGAAATAAGATGATGGGGGATCTGGCAAAAGAGCTGGATTTCCATTTTATCCGCTGCGGCAAAGTGCTGGTTGGAAATACCGATGAAGATATGGAAACCTTAAAACGCACCATAGAGCAGGGAAAAGACAATGGTGCTGAGGATCTGGAGCTGATTGATGAAAAACGGCTTCACGAACTGGTACCCGCAGTAGTAGGAAAATTCGCTATGTTTTCTCATAACAGCGGCATTGTAGATCCCTTTGGCTACACTATTGCATTAGCAGAAAATGCCCATGCTAATGGTGCGGAGTATCATTTTGGCTGTGAAGTGACGGCAATCAGGAGGCAGGAAGATGATACATATGAGATAACTACTGCAAAAGGGATATTTAAGACCCGCTGGGTGGTAAACTGTGCCGGTCTTGGCTGCGGTAAGATCTCCGATATGCTGGGAATCACCGGATACCGCATCATCGGTTCCAAGGGAGATTACATTATCCTGGATAAGCGCACCGGCCCACTTCTTCCAATGCCTGTTTATCCGGTCCCAAGCAATACTTATATGGGAATTCATGTGACAAATACCACTGACGGAAATGTGATCATAGGTCCGAATGCCGATATGGTAACTGACTTTACTTATTATGGCGTACCTCAGAAAAACATGGATTATCTGGCAGAAAGCGCATCGGATCTGTGGCCATGCATCCGCAAAGCAGATTATATCCGAAATTACTCCGGTATCCTTCCGAAATGGGTAGATGAAAATGGTGTGATCCAGGATTTTAAGATCGAGATCAAGGATGAGATCGCACCACATGCTTTAAATCTGGTAGGAATTGAGTCACCGGGACTGACAGCAGCAGTACCCATTGCCCGATATGCCATTGATCTGATGAAAGAGAGAGAAACATTAGAGGAAAATCCGGATTTCAATCCGGTAAGAAAGGGCATCCGTCATTTCTCCCAGTGTACCAAAGAAGAGCAGGCAGAACTGATCAAAGAAAACCCGGATTACGGTGAGGTGATCTGCCGCTGCGAAAAGGTGACAAAGGCAGAAATCCTTCAGGCCATCCACAATCCGTTAGGTGTAGATACCATGACAGGCGTAAAATACAGGACACGTTCCATGATGGGACGCTGTCAGGGCGGTTACTGCCAGATGCGTATTGAGCAGCTGATTGAGCAGGAACTTGGCAAAAAAGCGACGGAAGTGCAGTATGAACGTGAAGGTTCTAATGTCTTATTTGGAAAGGTACGGGAGGTGTAACTGTGAGCATGGAACATAAAACAGAAATGTGGGAAATAGAACAGGCAGATGCAGTGATCGTAGGCGGCGGTCCGGCCGGTCTGGCAGCAGCGGTACGTCTTTATGAAAATGGGGTCACAGATATTCTGATCCTGGAAAGAGAAAAGCAGTTAGGCGGTATTCTGCGCCAGTGTATTCATGATGGTTTTGGACTGGCACGTTTTAAGACTACGCTCAGCGGCCCGGAATATGCCCAGAAATTCATAGATCTGGCAGAAGGAAAGAAGATCCGTTATCTCACGGATGCTACGGTTTTGGAGATTTCAGAAGATAAGCTTGTTACCGCAGCAACTCCCGACGGTTTGAGACAGTGGAAAGCAAAAGCTGTGATTCTTGCAATGGGATGCAGAGAACGTACCAGAGGAGCTCTTGGCATACCGGGAGAACGACCGACAGGTGTATTTACAGCCGGTGTTGCCCAGGCCTATATGAACCTTTACAACCGTATGCCTGCAAAAGAAGTGGTGATCTTAGGTTCCGGCGATATTGGAATGATCATGGCCCGCAGACTGACTTTAGAAGGCGCCCATGTAAAGGCAGTTTTTGAGATCCAGCCATATCCAAGCGGCCTTCCAAGAAACATTGAGCAGTGCTTAAATGATTATAATATTCCGTTGTATTTAAGTCATACAGTAACAGAGATCCACGGTGACAAGCGTCTTACCGGCGTAACTGTTTCAAAAGTAGATGAGCATATGAAGCCGATCCCCGGAACAGAAGAGGAATACAGCTGTGATACACTGATTCTTTCTGTGGGCCTGCTCCCGGAAAATGAACTTTCTCTGGATGCAGGAGTAACACTGGACGGCAGAACAAAAGGTGCCACAGTAGATGAATATTTCCAGACAGACCGGCCGGGGATCTTCGCAGCCGGAAATGTGCTCCATGTACATGATCTGGTGGATTTTGTATCCATGGAAGCGGAAAAACTGGCAGATTCTGCGGCACGATACATCAAAGAAGGAAAACTGCCTGCATGTGAGATCCAGGTAAAGACTGACAAAAATATCAACCATACGGTACCGCAGAGAATCTCCGGAACGGAAGACTGCTGCCTGGCGCTGCGTGTAAACAGACCTTTTAAAGACTGCGCTCTGGTGGTAAGCCAGAATGGAACAGAGATTGCCCGTAAAAAGATGAAAAAAGCCCTTCCGGCTGAGATGATCCACATAGACCTAAAAGCAGGAAAAATGAAAGAGCAGGGAGATCTGGAGGTGAAGGTAGAATGGTAAGAGAATTTACATGTATCATTTGTCCAAATGGCTGTGAGATCAGCGCAGATTATGAAATACAGGCAGATCAGACTGTAGTGATCCATTCCTTAGAAGGGGCCACCTGCAAAAGAGGAGCAGAATATGTAAAACAGGAACTGACAGACCCTAAGAGGAACATTGCTACCTCTGTACTGGTAGAAGGGGGAGAATTACCTCTTGCCAGTGTACGCCTTACCGCCCCGATCCCCAAGGCACGTATTTTTGATGCTATGGAAGAGATTAAAAAATGTCGCCTGAAAGCGCCGGTGAAGGCGGGAACCGTTGTAATCAAAGGAATATTAGGTTTCGATGCGGATGTGATCGTGACAAAAAATGTAGCAAAGGCGTAAACACAGATTATTATATTACTAGTACATCGTTTCATAAATAACTGGCCTAATCACGTAGGATGCAGATTCGAGTGTGCAGTTCAAAAAACGCAGGCGTAGCGGGCTACGCTGAGGCTTTTTGAACTGTGCAATCGGATTTGCAGACAAGCGAATAGGCTAGTTATTTTGTAAACGATGTACTAGTAT
>CAVDQU010000036.1:0-20115 GCA_963611035.1 Agathobaculum sp. | reverse complement strand
GCCCTTCCTTTTACATGGAAGACACTGATCCCGCAGAACTGGACCATGGACAACTATGTGGCTATTTTCTCAGAGATGGGCTACGGAACAGCTCTGAAAAATACGCTGATCGTAGTTGCTATCCTGGTGCCTTTAAGCATGCTGATCTCAGCTCTGGGCGGTTTTACCTTTGCATTCTTTGATTTTAAAGGCAAAAACATCCTGTTTGCTATCTGCCTGATCTCATTTATGGTACCGGAAGATGCAGTAGCACTGCCTCTTTACAACCTGATCTCTTCCCTGGGAATGGTCAATTCCTATTCAGCTCTTATTTTCCCGGGAGCTGCCAGCGGACTTGCCATGTTCTTATTCACCCAGTTCTTTAAAGAGATACCAAAGAGCCTTGTAGAGGCAGCACGAATTGACGGAGCTTCCTGGATCCAGGTATTTTTCAACGTGATCTTACCACTGTCTGTGCCGGTAGCAATTACCGCCGGACTGATGATCTTTGTAAATGAGTGGAATAATTTCTTCTGGCCGCTGCTTGCAACCCGTACAGAAGCAGCAAGGACCATTCAGGTAGCATTATCCTATTTCTCAGATGAGAACCAGGTATATTTCAGCTACATTTTCGCAGGTTCTGCCATCTCCGCAGTTGTACCTGTTCTGTTATTCCTTCCATTACAGAAGTACTTTGTACAGGGTATCACCAGCAGTGGTGTAAAGGGTTAAAAAATTGAAGTTTATAAAAACACAGTAATTACAAAAGATCCGCAGGCGTCAGACGGTGCAGGCGGATTTTTTGTGCTGTACAGTTTTTGGGAGTTTGTGCTACAATGGTCGGGGAGAAAACCAACAATACAGACAGCGAGGATGAGCATAATGAAAACAACCTTACAGGATATTATAAAAAAGAACCCTGTTATGGCAGCTCTGTGCAGAGAAGAGGATTTAGAGGATCTTTGCCTTTCACGGGTAAAACTGGCCTATATTTTCTGCGGAAATTTAAAAACTCTGCCGACCATTGTGGAGCGGGTGAAAAAAGCGGGGATCGTACCCCTTGTATATATGGATTTTATTGACGGTCTGTCTTCAAAGGACAGTGCAGTAGATTTTGTGAAATATTATACAAGCGCTGCAGGCATCGTAACTACAAAATCCAATCAGGTAAGAAGAGCCAAAGCTCTGGAATTGCTGGCGATCCAGCGTTTTTTTGTGTTTGATGCCATTTCACAGGCCAATATCCGCCACCAGATCAAAAGCTGTACAGCAGACGGCGTGGAGATCCTTCCAGGGGTCATATTAAGCGTTATAAGTGACCTGTCCAAAGAAAGTAAGATCCCTTTTATAACCGGTGGTTTTATTAATACGAAAAAAGAGATCGACGCTGCCATGGAAAGCGGGGCTGCAGGCATTACCACTTCTGTACCTAATCTCTGGTTTTTATAATAAAGTCAGCCATTCTGTTTAAACTAACCTTATAACATCTTAATATAAGGAGCAGGAACAGAATGAAAACAGCAGGCTTTGAAATACGCACAGACCTTGCCTTAGAAGAGAGAGAAGGCTTAAAAGACCAGGCCAAAGAAGCATCCGGTGTTTCTTTCAGGAAATGGAAGGGAAAGACGGAAGATGTAACGATCACGGAAGTGAAGGTATTAAATGAAATGGGAGCAAAGGCCCTTGGAAAGCCGGTGGGAAGTTACTTCACATTAGAAGCGGATCGGATGCTGCTCCCAGATGAAGACTTTCACAGTGAGGTTTCGGATGAGCTGGCGGATGTGCTAAAAGGGCTGGCACAGCAGGCTCTGGGAAAATGGGGTGGGGACGGAGTAGAAAATGCCGTTTCACAGGGCCGGCCGGTCATATTAGTGGCCGGTCTTGGAAACCAGAGCGTAACGCCGGATTCTCTTGGCCCGCGTACTGTAAGTAATCTCAATGTTTCCCAGGAGGAAACAGGCCTAAAAGCCATTGCTCCCGGCGTTATGGCCCAGACAGGTATGGAAACAGCTCAGATATTATCTGGTATCATCCGAGAGATAAAGCCGGATCTGGTCATTGCCATTGACGCTCTGGCGGCGAGAAGTATCCGTCGTCTGGGAACTACCATCCAGCTGACGGATACAGGGATCCATCCTGGTTCCGGCGTGGGAAACCACAGGCACAGCCTGACAAAGGAAACGCTGGGGATACCTGTACTTGCCATCGGCGTTCCTACAGTAGTGGGAGCTGCTGCCATTGTCCACGATACCATTTCCGCACTGCTTGGAGTACTGGCATCGGAAGAAGCTACGAAAAACACAGGAAAATGGATCGAAAACATGAACCCGGAAGACCAGTACCGCCTGATCAGGGAACTGCTGGAGCCGGAATTTGGAAGTCTTTATGTAACGCCCCCGGATATTGACCAGAGAGTGAAGCAGTTAAGCTTTACTATCTCAGAGGGGATACACAGGGCGGTAACGGCATTCAGATGATACCACGGCCTGCGTGTTGGCAGGCGTGGGATGCTTATAGAAACAGATCAAAAGAAAAAGGAGCAGAAATGAGTACACAAAAGACAAAAGTGGCCGGACATCTGGCTGCTATTTTTACCATGTTGATATGGGGCACCACTTTTATATCCACCAAGGTGCTGCTTAAAAGTCTGTCACCACTGGAAATACTGGTGCTGCGCTTTGTAGCCGGTTATATTTTCCTGTGGCTGATCCGTCCGGTGCCTCTTAAGATAAAAAGCGCAAAAGAGGAACTGATCATGGTTGCTGCCGGGATCACCGGTATTGGCATTTACTATCTTCTGGAAAATATTGCCCTTACTATGACTCAGGCGTCCAATGTCAGTGTTATCGTGTCCATTGCTCCTATTTTCACAGGGATCATGGCCCATTTCTTCTTAGACGGGGAAAAGATGAAGAAAAGCATTGTGGCAGGTTTCATCTGCGCTATGGTGGGTATCTGTCTGATCACCTTCCAGAAAGGGGAAAAATTGGAGTTAAATCCGGTGGGCGATTTCCTGGGACTGGCAGCAGCGGCCATCTGGGGTGTGTATTCTGTATGCACCAAGAAGATCAGTGCTTTTGGCTATGATACCATTATCACCACCAGAAGAACCTTTTTTTATGGGATCCTTTTCATGCTTTTAGCTCTGCCTTTTATGGATTTCCACCTTCAGGTTTCCGCCCTTCTTAAGCCAATCGTTTTGGCAAATGTGGTATACCTGGGAATTGGGGCATCCGCGATCTGCTTTGTCACCTGGAATTATGCAGTAAAGGCTCTGGGAGCCACCAAGGCCAGCGTTTACATTTACGGCATCCCGGTTGTGACCATTTTAATGTCTATCCCGCTGCTTCATGAGGTGATCACTCTCCAGGCTATGGCAGGAACGGTGCTTACCCTCGTGGGACTTCTGATCTCAGAATGGCCTTTTTCTGCCAACAAAAAGTAAAAAAACAACTCTTTCCTGCGTAAACTGTAAGTAGAGCGTGGTTTGCATGTCTTAAGGCAGGAAAATATGAGAATAAACCCTAAAATTGTAAAAAAATGGAAGATCCTGCAAAAGACAGCCCCATTTCTTATGATAGGAATGGTACTTATCACAGCAGGATCTTTTTTATGTGGCAGATATTTTCATACAGATATGGAAAAATGGCGGGACCAGCTGGTGACAGCCTTTTGGGATACAGGAAAAGAGATTTTATGGCAGCAGATCTTTCCGCTGGAGAAGGCGGAGAAAAAGAAGGGAGTGAAGGCTGTCGGAGCGGACAGCTGGCAGAGCCGAAACGCAGTATCCGGCAATGGAGCAACCGGAAACGGAGTATTTGATCCGGCTTATGAAAAATACCGTCAGACCAGCGAATTTTACCGCACCCATGGGTATCTTGCGTGGATCGGGGAAGATGAGGCGGATCTGGATGTGGATGGGGGCGGGAACAACTGGGCACTGGGTGCAGGTGATGCTTCAGGGACGGGTAGCCTGGAGGCTGATAGAACAGGCGAAAATGTGGCTTCTGGTGAGAACAGCGGTTCGGGTGAAGATACCGCATCTGCGGCGGCTGCCGAACCCCGCGCTGCCACCTACCCTCTGCAGCAGCTTATGGACTATGACTTCCTCATGAAGCATTTCTACAACGTACATACATCCACCACAGCAGACCGGAAATTAATGAACGCCGAAAACCTTCTCTCAAAAGATATAACACTACAAAAAGAAGACTCACCAGACCCACAAAAGCCTCAGATCCTCATCTACCACACCCATTCCCAGGAAAGCTACAAAAACAGCGGACCTGGGGAAAATGTGACTGCCATAGGCGGCTATCTGGCAGAGCTGCTTACTCAAAAAGGCTGGAGCGTTTATCACGACACCAGTGTGTATGACCTGAAAGACGGGAAAATGGACCGGAGCAAAGCCTATAATTATGCCCTGGAAGGCCTGAATCAGATCCTGGCAAAATATCCGTCCATTCAGGTGGTCCTGGATATCCACCGGGACGGAGTAGGGGAAAATGTTTATTTAAAGACAGATGTAAATGGAAAACCTACAGCAAAGATCATGTTCTTTAACGGCTTAAGCCAGACACCGGAAGGCCCCATTTCCTATCTGCCAAATCCTTATAGGGAAGAAAATCTGGCGTTCAGCCTGAAAATGCAGTTAAAAGCAGAGGAATACTATCCGGGATTTACAAGAAAAATATACTTAAAGGGTCTGCGCTACAATGAACATCTGCGCCCTAGGTCCGCCCTTATTGAAGTAGGAGCCCAGACCAATACCTTCGAAGAGGCCAAAAACGCCATGGAGCCCCTGGCAGAACTTTTGGATATGGTGTTGCAAGGAAAATGAAAACATAGTAAAATGGATACGATATTCTAAGAGAACACTATTAACAATAGGAAAGAATGCATAGAAGAAAAGAAAGAAAAATATAGAGAAAGAGGATAAAGAATGGCAGCAATTGACCAGAGTAAAATACGCAATTTTTGTATTATTGCCCACATAGACCACGGTAAATCCACACTGGCAGACCGTATCATTGAAAAGACAGGACTTCTCACCAGCCGTGAGATGCAGGAGCAGGTCCTTGACAATATGGACCTGGAGCGTGAGCGTGGCATCACCATTAAATCCCAGGCAGTGCGTACTGTATACAAAGCAAAAGACGGAAACGAATACATTTTCAACCTGATCGACACACCAGGACATGTGGATTTTAACTATGAGGTATCCCGAAGCCTGGCAGCCTGTGACGGCGCGGTTCTGGTAGTAGACGCTTCTCAGGGAATTGAGGCCCAGACTCTGGCCAATGTATATCTGGCCCTGGATCATGACCTGGATGTATTCCCTGTTATCAATAAGATCGACCTTCCAAGTGCAGATCCGGACCGTGTGGCAGCTGAGATCGAAGACGTGATCGGACTGGAAGCCCATGATGCCCCAAAGATTTCCGCAAAAACAGGACTGAACGTAGAGGAAGTCTTAGAGGCTATCGTCCACAAGATCCCGGCTCCAAAGGGTGATCCAAAGGCACCTTTAAAGGCCCTGATCTTCGACTCTGTTTACGATTCCTACAAAGGCGTTATCATTTTCTGCCGTGTGATGGAAGGAACTGTAAAAAAAGGCACTCCTATCCGCATGATGGCCACAGGAGCAGAGGAAGAAGTAGTAGAAGTAGGTTATTTTGGAGCAGGACAGTTCTTCCCCTGTGACGAGCTGCCGGCAGGTATGGTTGGCTATATTACAGCCAGCATTAAAAATGTCCGCGACACCCGTGTAGGTGATACTGTAACAGACAGCAGCAATCCATGTGCAGAGCCGCTGCCAGGTTACAAAAAGGTTACACCAATGGTCTACTGCGGTCTGTATCCTGCAGACGGTGCGAAATACAATGACCTCCGAGACGCTTTAGAGAAACTTCAGTTAAATGACGCGTCCCTGTTCTATGAGCCGGAAACTTCCGTAGCTTTAGGTTTTGGTTTCCGCTGCGGATTCTTAGGTCTGCTGCACTTAGAGATCATCCAGGAACGTCTGGAACGTGAATACAACCTGGATCTTGTTACAACTGCTCCAGGCGTTGTATACCGGGTACACAAGACCACCGGTGAGATGATCGAGCTGACCAACCCGTCCAATCTTCCAGATCCTACTGAGATCGAATACATGGAAGAGCCTATCGTCAGCGCTGAGATCATGGTGACCACAGAATATGTAGGCGCCATTATGACTCTTTGCCAGGAGCGAAGAGGCGTATATCTGGGAATGGAGTACATTGAGACCACCAGAGCTTTATTAAAATACGAACTTCCATTAAATGAGATCATTTACGACTTCTTTGATGCCTTAAAATCACGTTCCAGAGGCTATGCTTCCTTTGACTATGAATTAAAGGGTTATGAGCGCTCCGAACTGGTAAAACTGGATATCCTTGTAAACAGAGAAGAAGTGGATGCCCTTTCCTTTATCGTACACGCAGCTTCTGCTTATGAAAAAGGCAGAAAAATGTGCGAGAAGTTAAAAGACGAGATCCCGAGACACTTATTTGAGGTTCCGATCCAGGCTGCTATCGGCGGCAAGATCATTGCCCGAGAGACAGTAAAAGCAGTGCGCAAGGACGTACTTGCAAAATGCTACGGCGGTGATATTTCACGAAAGAGAAAGCTGTTAGAGAAGCAGAAGGAAGGAAAGAAGCGCATGCGTCAGATCGGCAATGTGGAGATCCCGCAGAAGGCCTTTATGAGCGTGCTGAAGCTGGACGACGAGTGATAACAAACATGAAGAAAAAGCCCATTGAATTATATATTCATATTCCATTTTGCGTAAAGAAATGTGATTACTGCGATTTCCTCTCTTTCCGCGCCCTTTCATCGGTCCATGAGGCCTATGTAGAGCAGCTGATAAAGGAGATAAAGGCACAGAGCCGTTTCTGCCTGGACTGTCAGGTAGAAACTGTATTTATCGGCGGGGGAACCCCTTCTTTGCTGGAGCCTTCCTGCATCCGCCGCATTATGGAAACAGTTTTTGAATGTTTCCAGGTGGAAGAAAACGCGGAGATCACCATTGAGGCAAATCCGGGAACTCTTGTAGGAAAAAAACTTCCTGTATATAAAGAATGCGGTATCAACCGGGTAAGCTTTGGACTGCAGTCTGCAGATAATACAGAGCTTAAAAATCTGGGAAGGATCCATTCATTTGAGGAGTTTTTAAAAAGCTTCCAAAGCGCAAGAATGGCGGGCTTCACCAACATTAATATTGACCTGATGAGCGGGATACCGGGACAGACCCTGGAATCCTGGAAAAATACATTAAAAAAAGTGACCATGTTAAAGCCGGAGCATATTTCCGCTTACAGCCTGATCGTCGAAGAGGGAACTCCTTTCTGGAACCGCTTTGGAGAAGGAAAATGTGCCTGCGATTATACAGGTCCGGCTCTTCCAGATGAAGATATGGAAAATAAAATGTACTGTTTTACCCGTAAATTCCTTCAGGAACAGGGCTTTGAGCGCTATGAGATCTCCAATTATGCAAAGTCGGGAAAGGCCTGCCGCCACAATATCGGCTACTGGACAGAAGTTGCCTATTTAGGTCTTGGACTTGGTGCTTCTTCCTATATGGAAGGCTGCCGCTTTACCAATGAAAAAGACCTGGACAAGTATCTGGCCTTAGATCTTGGCAGCGAGGATCCGGGGGAGCAGGAAACAGCCCTTAGAAAGCTTTGGGGCCCTATTGAGGAGTTGACCCAGGCACAGCGCATGGAAGAATTCATGTTCCTGGGCCTGCGCATGCTAAAAGGCGTGTCCGAGGTGGATTTTGTAAGACTTTTTGGAGTAAAAATGGAAACAGTTTACGGCGATGTGATAAACCGCCTGATATCCAATGGCCTGTTAGAAAAAGAAGGAAGCAGCCTTGCCCTTACAGAATGGGGTATGGATGTGAGCAATTTTGTATTAAGTGAATTTTTAATGTAATATGTGCAGGGAAAAACAAGCGGCTGCGAAGCAGACATTTGTTTTTCACAAGCTGCATTAACGAAGATTCCGCTTGCGTTAGCAGGCAGTGGAGTGCGTAAGTGCGGGGAATCTGAGTCTATGATAAAAAATCCCCTGGAACAGAAGATACGAGATGATCGCTGCTCCAGGGGATTTTTACTTGTCATGCATTTGCCAAAACCTGCCGCTGGCAGGTTTTTAAGGCTGTTCCCAAGTCAATTTTCCTACACAAAAAACTCCAGTGCAAACACCACTGCACAGGCCGCAATAGAAACCTGAAAAAGACTCTTTCCCTTATACGCCAGAAACAATGCCACGATCAGCGCCGCAGCTCCAGATACAGGAGAAGCAGTGGCATAGATAATAGCCGGAAAAGTCATAACAGACAGTGTAACATAAGGTACATAATATAAAAAAGAATGGATAAAAGGATTTTTGATCTCCTTTTTGATCAGCGTCAGCGGCAGCAGGCGGATCAGATATGTCACAATGGCCATGACCGCTATGTAAAGATAAACCGGATATTTCATTTATTCTTCCTCCTTTACAGGGAAAAGATAAGCGGCAGCGCCTGCCACGATAAATGTAAGGATAATGATCTTGAAACCAGAGGAGATATCCTTTAAAACCGGGATCAAAGTGAAGAGGAAGCTGAGCACCATGGAAACAATAATGACTATACGCAGCACCTTCTTTTCTCTTGCCGGTGGGATGACTACAGCTAAGAACATTCCATAAAGAGCCACATTTAAAGCGCTTAACAGCCTTGCAGGAAGAAGACTTCCGGACACAGCTCCTAAAAGAGTACCAATGGTCCAGCCAGGAACTGCCACAGCCATAAGGCCGTAACTGAAATAAGGACTTAAGATCCCGCTTTTACATACGGATACGCCAAAGATCTCATCAGTGACCCCATATGCCATGAGAAAACGGTGAAAATGCGGCATTTTGCCATCCAGCTTCTGGGAAAGAGAGCAGGACATAAGGCAGTAGCGCAGGTTGATGATCAGCTGGGCCAGAGCCATTTCCACTAAAGAAGAACCGGCGGTGATGATGCCAAGACCTGCAAACTGTCCGGCACTGGTGAGATTGGTAAGGGACAATACCACAGCTTCTAAGGTAGTAAGCCCGGCGCCCTTTGCCATGATGCCGAAAGTAAAAGAAACAGCCAGATAGCCCAGTCCAATGGGAACCCCGTCTTTTAATCCGGCTTTAAATTGTGTGATTCTTTCGTTCATATTACCCCCCAATATTTTAAAAGCCCCAATGTATCATGGAATACATGAAAACAGGCAGTCTGCCTTAAAAAGTTAAGAAGACTGCCTGTCTATTATAACAGGAAATATAAAAAAGTAAAGTTGGGGTCTTTAAGAAGACTTCCACAAAATGTCGTGATTTACGGTCTGATAGAATAGTTCACGGATCTTTGCTGGATCCTTTGTCTGGGTCAGGATCCACATGATCTTGGTAACAGCTGCCTCTAAAGTCATATCATAAGCCTCTAACAGGCCAAATTCCCGCTTGATCTTCTTGCCGACCTCATAAACAGACATGTTGCTGCCTTCGTTTGTAACCTGGGTAGTCATGATCACGGTCTTTCCCAGATTGATCCAATGTGCCACTGCACGGTAATAATCCCCTCCGCCATCATAAGAAGGAAGTCCGCCAACGCCAAAGGATTCGATGATCACCGCGTCATAGTGAGCTGCCATGTAGTCTAAAAGAGAAGCATCTGCAGACGGGATCAGCTTCATCAGTCCAACGCTTGAGTCCATTTGGTGATAAAAGGTCAATGGTTCCGTCATCTGGGCCTTATCATCTAAGTAAAACAGGATATGTTCTTCCTGGATAATAGCGATATAAGGGAAATTGATGCTGGAAAAAGCATTGTAGCTTTTGGTGCGCTCCTTTTTGCCTCTGGTCCCTGCAATGACTTTGCCGTCAAATACAATATTTACCCCGTGGGCCTTGTCATGGGAAGCAAAACGCAGGCTGTCAGCCAGATTGGTGCGGGCATCTGTATTTTCCATATCGATTGGCTTCTGGGCGCCGGTAATAACGATGGGCTTTGGAGAGTTCTGGATCAGGTAGGAAAGAGCAGCGGCTGTATAAGCCATGGTATCTGTTCCGTGGGTGATCACAAAACCATCGTACTCCTCATAATGTTCTTCAATAGCCTTTGCCACTGCCAGCCAGTGGAAAGGCTGTATATTGGTACTGTCGATATTTAAAATCTGGATACTGTCGATCTCACAATAATGGCGGCTGTCCGGCACATAGGTTAAGATCTCTTCGGAAGTAATGACCGGTTTTAAACCGTCCGGTGTACGTTTGCAGGCAATAGTTCCGCCTGTTCCTAACAGCAGGATTTTTTTCATACAAAGTATCTCCTTGTTGAGTTATGATTAAATGTATTAACGCTTACGATTATATTAAGAATTCATCACTTTTACAATCCTTGATTGAATAAAATCAGAAATATGTTAAACTATATTCATACAAATTATACATGGTACCGTAAAATGGTATCACAGTAAATTTTAGGAGGTCAAATATGATGCTGATAGGAGGTTCCGTGATGTTTCTTATTTTAGTAGTTCTCATTATTTTCATCCTTACATCCTGCATCCGTATCGTTCCTCAGGCTCAGGCGTTAGTTGTAGAGCGCCTTGGCGGTTATCTGGGAACTTATGGTGTAGGTATCCACTTTATGGTGCCATTTATTGACAGAGTGGCAAAGAAGGTAAATTTAAAGGAGCAGGTAGAAGATTTCCCGCCTCAGCCGGTTATCACCAAGGATAATGTTACCATGCAGATCGATACCGTTGTATTCTTCTACATTACCGATCCAAAGTCCTATGCATATGGTGTAGAACGTCCCATCCTTGCCATTGAAAACCTGACAGCAACTACACTGAGAAATATCATTGGTGAGCTGGAATTAGATGAGACACTGACATCCAGAGAGACCATTAACGCAAAGATGCAGGAGTCACTGGATATTGCCACTGACCCATGGGGCATCAAGGTGACCAGAGTGGAACTTAAGAACATAGAGCCGCCAGCAGCGATTCAGGAAGCCATGGAAAAGCAGATGAAAGCAGAGCGTGAGCGTCGTGAAGCTATCCTTCGTGCAGAGGGCGAGAAGAAGTCCATGATCCTGGTTGCAGAGGGAAATAAAGAGTCTGCAGTCTTAAACGCAGAGGCAGAAAAAGAAGCAGCTATCCTTCGTGCAGAAGCAGAAAAGGAAAAGAAGATCAAAGAAGCAGAAGGCCAGGCAGAAGCTATCCGTGCTGTACAGCGTGCAACAGCAGACGGTATCCGCTATATTAAAGAAGCCGGTGCAGATCAGGCGGTATTACAGCTTAAGAGTCTGGAAGCCTTCCAAGCGGCAGCAGACGGAAAAGCCAATAAGATCATTATCCCATCTGATATCCAGGGGATCGCTGGTCTTGTAAAATCCATTTCTGAGATCGCTGCAAAAGAAGATACCAAATAATTACGGTGCCCATCAGTAAGTAGTTTTTATAGCTGGTGGGTATCCTTTTCTTTAGAAATTGGAAAAATTTGGGAGAAAAGTGATAATGGGCGCAGGAACAACAAATACAGGAGAGACAAAAGAAACGAAGATAAAAGAAAATAAGATCACCCAGGGAAGTATCTTTGGTCAGCTTTTACTGTTCTTTTTCCCTATTCTTTTTGGAACATTTTTTCAGCAGCTTTACAATACGGCAGACGCAGTAGTAGTAGGTCGTTTTGTGGGAAAACAGGCGTTGGCGGCAGTTGGTGGTACTACCAGTACACTGATCAATCTGCTGGTAGGTTTTTTCGTAGGCTTATCCAGCGGCGCTACGGTAGTCATTTCCCAGTATTACGGTGCCAGAAAGCCGGATAAAGTCCATTGGGCTGTACATACAGCAGTGGCCTTTTCTTTAATGGGCGGCGTGCTGTTTATGATCATCGGCATCCTCTTTGCCCATATGGCCCTTTCTGCCATGCATACCCCGGAAGATGTGCTTACCTATGCAGTTGTATACATCCGCATTTATTTCCTGGGAATGATACCAAACCTGATCTACAACATGGGCGCCGGTATCCTGCGGGCAGTAGGTGACTCCAAACGCCCCTTATATTTCCTTATTGGAAGCTGTATGGTGAATATCCTTTTAGACCTGATCCTGGTAGCAGGACTGCGCCTGGGCGTTGCGGGAGCAGCTATTGCAACCATTACATCCCAGCTGTTCAGCGCCTGCATGGTTGTCTATGCCCTGACTCACACAGAGGATATGTATAAGCTGGTGTGGAGCAAAGTGCGTATTGACGGGCGGATGCTCCAGCGTATCGTGCGCATCGGTATCCCGGCAGGCATGCAGTCTGTTATGTATAACATTTCCAATATCATTATCCAGTCCGGTGTAAATACCCTTGGAACGGATAATGTAACTGCCTGGGCCACCTATGGAAAAGTAGACGGACTTTATTGGATGATGATCAATGCCCTGGGCATTTCTGTTACCACCTTTGTAGGGCAGAATTACGGCGCAGGCCGCATAGACCGTGTGCGAAAAGGCGCAGGTGCCTGCATGGTCATTGGAACCATTATGACAGCCATTGTATCCACTTTGCTGTATTTAAAAGGATATCTGCTGATTGATCTGTTTACTTCTGACGCACAGGTGCAGGAGATCGGTTTAAGCCTGATCCACTTCCTGGTGCCTACTTTGATCACCTATATTACCATAGAGATATTATCTGGTACACTGCGTGGCGTAGGAGACGCGTGGATGCCTCTGGTCATGACCGGACTGGGCGTATGCTGCCTGCGTGTGATCTGGATCATCTTTTTCCTTCCAAAGTACCGGTCTATTCTGGCCGCTGCCTTCTGCTATCCTATGTCATGGACTATTACATCGGTGGCCTTTGTGATCTACTATTTCTTCTTCAGCAGTCTGCGCCGTATAGATGGAAGAAAATGGTTTTCGAAAAAAGATTATTAAAGCAGTTTTAAAGGAGCTATAAGTTAAAATGATACAGGAGATACCTTATAAATATGACCCGGCTTATAAAAACAGAAAGCCGGAGCTTACAGACTATCTTTTACATTACGAATACAATAAGGTCATGCTTTTAAAAGAAAAAGAAACGTACCGCATTCCTACATTTCAGGATCTTCTTTCAGAAGAGGATTTTCGAGAGAAAGCTTATTATCTGTTCTCTATTGGAGAACGGGGCTATTACCTGGTAGACAATATGAAAGTGCCTGAGTTTGGGGGCTATGTTTTAAACGGCATGCAGATCTTTCGGGAAATGGAACCGGGCTATCAGGCTTTTGCAGGCATTACAGGAAGCCAGATTTACCGCTGGAGAGAAAGCAGACGGTTCTGCGGCTGCTGCGGTGGGAAAATGCAGTCTGGAACAACAGAACGGTCCATGGTGTGCGCTTCCTGCGGACATACGGAATATCCCAAGATCTGTCCGGCAGTGATCGTAGCCATCAGAAATGGAGATAAGCTTCTCATGTCCCGGTACGCCAGAGGCACCTATCGCCGTTACGCCCTGATCGCAGGCTATGTGGAAGTGGGAGAGACCTTTGAGGAATGTGTTCGAAGAGAAGTAATGGAGGAAGTGGGCCTGAAGGTGAAAAACATCCGTTATTATAAGAGCCAGCCATGGTCCTTCTCTGATTCTGTGATGATCGGCTTTACAGCGGAGCTGGACGGGGATGACACCATTCGGCTGGAGGAAGATGAGCTGGCAGAGGCCGGGTGGTTTACCCGGGATGGGATCGTGGAATATCCCCCTTATATCAGCGTAGGCCATGAAATGATGAAGGCTTTTAAGGACGGAGTTCTTTTTGAAGACCAGAAATAAATATTACGAAGGGAATCAGTTACAACATGAAAAACAAAGATTATCTGCTGTTCGACCTGGACGGCACACTGACAGATCCAAAAGAAGGGATCACAAAGGCGGTTCAGTATGCATTAAAACACTATGGCATCCAGGTGGACGATCTGGACAGCTTATGCCCCTTTATCGGTCCGCCATTAAAAGACAGCTTCCAGAAATATTATGATTTTCCTGAGGCACAGGCAAAAGAAGCCATCCAGGTCTACCGCGAATATTTTTCTGTAAAGGGCTGGAGCCAGAATAAAGTATTTTCAGGCATCCCGGAAATGCTGGGGGAATTAAAGGCAGCAGGAAAGAAATTATATCTTGCAACTTCCAAACCGGAGGTATTTGCAAAACAGATCTTAGAGCATTTTGGACTTACCTCTTATTTTGAATTTATTGGAGGTGCTGACTTAGAGGAGACCCGTGTGCGAAAAGGCGATGTGATAGGATATGTTTTAGAAAATTGCGGACTTTCTGATAAAAAAGAAAAGATCCTTATGGTAGGAGACCGGGAACATGATGTTTTAGGAGCCAGAGAGCAGGGGATTGAGTGCGCAGGCGTCCTTTTTGGCTATGGAGACAGGGCGGAAATGGAAGCATGTCACGCTGCTTATATAGCTGAAAGTATTAATGAATTGAGAAAAATGCTCTTATCATAACCAGAAAGCATAATACCCATGACTATTAGGCAATTGACAAAGTGGGGAATGGTTGTTATTATAAAAACTAATATGTGGGACGCTACAGACACATTTGTCCGCGGCGGGCCGATATGGAGGCAAATGATATGATGGATGACAGAATCGTGTTATCATTGTTAGTGGATAATACGGCCGGTGTTCTGTCCCGTGTAGCGGGCATGTTCAGCCGCCGTGGATATAATATTGAGAGCCTGACAGTAGGTGTTACTGCAGACCCGAGGTATTCCAGAATGACCGTTGTGTCATTAGGAGACCAGACCGTTCTTGAACAGATCAAGAACCAGTTAAACAAGCTGGAAGATGTAAGGGATATTAAGGAACTACGCCCGGACCGCTCTGTATACAGAGAGCTTATGATGATCAAGGTAAGAGCCGGAGCAAATGACCGTCAGGCGGTCAGCGCTATTTCAAGCATTTTCCGTGCAACCATTGTGGATGTGGGAAAAGATTCCCTGACTGTTATGCTTACAGGAGACCAGTCAAAGTTAGATGCGCTCATCAATCTGTTAGAGGATTATGAGATTCTGGAACTGGCCCGTACCGGACTGACCGGACTGGAGCGCGGCAGTGAAGACATCCGTGTTTTGCCATGAGGCAAAGCGTCAAAAAGCTTAAGGGGGCAGCCAAAGGCGAACTGAGAGGCGTCGGACTTGTTGCCTTAACATATAATTACCAGTGAATCTGCTGGTTATAAGTTTTATACGATAGTAGGAGGAAAGAAACGCTATGGCAAAGATTTATTATCAGGAAGACTGTAACCTGTCCATGTTAGAGGGCAAGACAATTGCTATTATTGGTTACGGCAGCCAGGGACATGCACATGCATTAAACTTAAAGGAGTCCGGATGCGATGTTATCATCGGTCTGTATGAGGGAAGCCGCTCCTGGAAGAGAGCAGAAGAGCAGGGCTTTACTGTATATACCGCAGCAGAGGCTGCAAAGAGAGCAGATATCATCATGATCCTGATCAACGATGAGCTGCAGGCAGATATGTACAAGAAGGACATCGAGCCAAACTTAAAGGATGGCGATATGCTGATGTTCGCACATGGCTTCAATATCCACTTTGGATGCATCAAGCCACCAAAGAATGTAGATGTTACCATGATCGCTCCTAAGGCACCAGGCCACACTGTACGTAGTGAGTATCAGGCTGGCAAGGGAACTCCTTGTCTGGTAGCTGTAGAGCAGGATTACACAGGAAAAGCACTGGAGAAGGCACTGGCTTACGGCCTTGCTATCGGCGGTGCAAGAGCAGGCCTGTTAGAGACCACCTTCCGTACTGAGACAGAAACTGACCTGTTTGGTGAGCAGGCTGTTCTTTGCGGCGGCGTTTGTGCTTTAATGCAGGCTGGTTTCGAAACTCTGGTAGAAGCTGGATATGATCCAAGAAATGCTTACTTCGAGTGCATCCATGAGATGAAGCTGATCGTAGACCTGATCTATCAGTCTGGTTTCGCTGGAATGCGTTACTCCATCTCCAATACCGCTGAGTACGGCGATTATGTAACCGGTCCTAAGATCGTTACCGCTGAGACCAAGAAGGCTATGAAGAAGATCCTTTCCGATATCCAGGATGGTACCTTCGCTAAGGAATTCTTACTTGACATGTCCCCAGCAGGCCGTCAGGTACACTTCCAGGCTATGAGAAAGCTTGCTTCCGAGCATCCATCAGAGAAGATCGGTGCTGAGATCCGTAAGCTGTACAGCTGGAACAACGAATCCGATAAGCTGATCAACAACTAAGTTCAATTTCGTATGAAATTGAACGCTACCCAAACGTAGCGAAGCGGAGTTCGGGTTTCCCGATACACGCTACTCAAACGGAATGTAATGAAGTTTGAGTTTTTCGATATGCGCTACCCAAACGTAGACTAAAAATTAAAACTCCCAGAATTTCAGAAGGCCGTGACCTTTGAGATTCCGGGAGTTTTTTAGTGTTTTTAGGTTTTACTCACTACCCGCGCGTCAGCGCGGGTACCACCCACTTTAGTATAGAAATTCCAAAAATGTCTTAAGCGCCATAGCCTGATTTGCCGGATGATATGCGAACCCAATAGTCCGTCTGTGGATCGGGATCTCAAGGGGCAGTTCCACCAGTGTTCCATTATCCAGCTCTTTCTGCACCAGTTCTTTAATCACGCAGGCAACACCCAGTCCGATCTTTACAAACTCGATCAGCAGATCCATGGTGGTCACTTCCAGCACCTGTCTGGGAACAATGTGATTTTCGGCCATGTAATCATCTACATGATGACGGGTCATATTGCTCTGGTCAAGGAGCATGATATTTCCTGTTTCAAAAATATTGGTATCTTTTCCTTCACGCACATACAGGTTGTTCAGATAAGCCGGTGTAGCCACAAAGGTATCCTGGATATCCATCACTGGGATAAATGCCAGATCCTTGCGCAGAGAAGGTTCTGCAACCAGGCCAAGATCCAGTTTCTGCTGCTCCAGCCTGGAAAGGGTCTGGGCTGTGGACTGGCTTTCAATGGTCACTTTCATATGTGGATACTGGTCGATAAATGTCTTCAGATAAGGAAGAAGCACATATTTACACAGCGTATTGCTGACGCCGATACGCAGATGTCCAATGTCAAACTCCTGGATCCGCTTTAATTCCTGCTCCCCTCTGCTTAAAGTATCAAAAGCTTCTTTTGTATGCTCAAACAGGATCTCCCCCTCAGAAGTCAGCTGAACGCCCCGGGAACTGCGGGTAAACAGAGAAAGTCCCAGACTGTCCTCTAATTTGCTGATGGCCTTACTGATGGCAGGCTGACTGATGTACAGCTCTTTGGCTGCCTTGGAAATATTGCCTGCTTTTGCTACTTCATAAAAGATTTTATATTGAGAAAGATTCTGTTCCATGAAAAACCTCCAAAAGTTCAGGTGTATATTCAAATATACTTCTGTTCTATAACATTAATTCATATGTACCATACCTTTTTATTATAGCAACAGATCATGGAAAATGTAAAGTGCTGAATAAAAGACCTTAGGATATAAAGCAGCAGGTAGAAACTTAGGAGAGTTCCTGGGCCAGTTTGATAAATTCTGCCATTTCCTTTGTGACCCATTTATCTTTATGATAAAGAAGCTGCCTCCAGGTGCGGATGGCAAAATGCTTTACAGAAAGGACGCACAGATAACCTTCTTTTACAGACTGTTCCACTGTAAAATGAGGAAGGAAAGTAACCCCTGTATTCTGCTTTAAAAACTGCAGGATAAAATCCGTATTTCCGATCTCCAGATAAGGATCCAGCTGCTTTCCCATGGAAGCCAGATGCTGCTCTAAGATCAGACGGTAGCTGGCATCTTTTTCTGTAAGTACAAAAGGATAGGAGAGGACTTCATCTAATTCCAGAGGTTCACTACGCTGCGCCAGGGGATGATCCGGCGTAGCCGCAAAAACGATATCTTCCGGCTCCTCCAAAACCTTTTCCCACTTCACATCATAGACCTGCTTGTCCATAAAATACACCAGATCCAGCTGATTGCCATTGATCTGCTCTAACAGCTGGTCCGGGGAGTCAGTGCGGATGCTGATCGTTACATCAGGATGCCGCCTGTGATATTCCGTAAGAAGAGCCGGGAAAATAGAAGCGCAGATAGACTCGATAGTTCCAATACACAGGCGGCCATTTAACTTCTGAGAATGGGAGACGGCATCCTTTGCCTGTTCCATATCCCGCATGATAGAAGCGGCGTATTCATAAAAAACACTGCCCTGATGTGTAAGAGAAGTCTGCTTGCCGATGCGGTCAAAGAGATGAACCCCCAGTTCCTGCTCCAGCTGCTTGATCTGAATGGTGACAGCCGCCTGGGAATAACCCAGGACCTTTGCTGCTTTTGAAAAACTCTGTAATTTGGCTACCTGTAAAAAAGTAGAAAGTTCACGAAATTCCATGGAAATAGTCCTCTTATATCTATAAAAATTTTTAAACGATATATTTAAAACGTTAAATTTTACATCGAGTTATATCTATGTTACATTAAGTACAGAAAGAAATCAAGGATAAATCAAGAACAGATCAACAGGGAAAGATCAAGAAACAAGAACGTAAGAACATAAGATCAAATAAAGTTGGAGGTCGTGCCATATGGAAAAGACAAATGAAAAATACAATGCGTATATCCAGATCCTGAAAGAAGAGCTGATCCCTGCAATGGGATGTACAGAACCCATCGCTTTAGCTTATGCAGCAGCAGTTGCAAGAAAAGTTTTAGGCCAGATGCCTGAGAGAGTAGCGATTGGTGCCAGCGGGAGCATTATCAAGAATGTAAAATCTGTTATCGTGCCAAATACCGATCACTTAAAGGGAATCCCAGCAGCAGCAACAGCAGGTATCGTTGCAGGTGATCCTGATAAAGAACTGGAAGTGATCGCCCATGTTACAGAAGACCAGGTAAAAGAAATGAGAGAGTTTTTGGATAAGACTCCTATTTCCGTGGAACATGTGGATAATGGACTGACATTTGAGATCATTGTGACTTTGTTTAAGGGAGATGATTACACAAAAGTACGTATTGTAAATTATCATACCAACATTGTCCTGATCGAAAAGAATGGTGAGATCTTACAGCAGACAGAGGTAAAGGGTGAAAGTGAGGAAGGTCTTACAGACAGAACTCTTTTAAACATGAAGGATATCTGGGATTTCATTAATACAGTGGATGTGGAAGATATTAAACCTATCTTAGATCGCCAGATCAATTATAACTGGGCGATTGCAGAAGAAGGTATTAATGGAAATTATGGTGCAAACATTGGTAAAGTCCTGTTGGATATGGAAGGAACCAATGTACGTGTCCGTGCAAAAGCGATGGCAGCAGCTGGTTCTGATGCCCGTATGAACGGATGCGAACTGCCGGTAGTCATTAATTCCGGAAGCGGCAACCAGGGAATTACAGCTTCTGTTCCTGTTATCGTATACGCAAAAGAGTTAAATGTAGGAGAAGAAAAGATGTATCGTGCTCTTGCATTATCTAACCTGTCAGCCATCCATCAGAAAACTCCTATTGGCCGTCTTTCCGCATACTGCGGTGCAGTCAGCGCAGGTGCAGGTGCAGGCGCAGGTATTGCCTATCTTTGCGGCGGCGGCTACAAAGAAGTGATACATACAGTTGTAAATGCACTGGCTATTGTATCCGGTATCGTCTGTGACGGCGCAAAAGCTTCCTGTGCAGCAAAGATCGCGTCCGCAGTAGAGGCGGGTATCTTAGGATACAACATGTACATCAGAGGCCAGCAGTTCTACGGCGGTGACGGAATCGTTACGAAAGGCGTAGAAGAGACCTTAAAGAATGTAGGCCGTCTTGGAAAAGAAGGAATGAAAGAAACAAACGAAGAGATCATTAAGATCATGATCGGAGAATAAGTAATAGTTTTCCCGCCCTTGGCGGAAAATACAGCAGATTTGATCAGAAAAAAATCCCTGAGCACACTTTGCGGCGTGTTCGGGGATTTTTAAACGTATGCATTTGCAGTATTTCTCCCCGCCTTGGGCGGGAAGAAGAAATTTCACCACATCAGTCATTATCCGGCAGCAGCTTGATA
>CAVDQU010000035.1:0-20342 GCA_963611035.1 Agathobaculum sp. | reverse complement strand
GAGGCATTAAAGAATGTGTTATCTGGTTGCAAAAAATAAAAATAAGCACGGATGCTATGCACTGAAAACCAGACATGGCAGCCATTTGGTGGAAATGAAAAGAAGAATGAACCAACAAGTAGCAGAAAAAGGAATTCAGTTAGTAACCATCAGTCGTCCGACGGCTTATGGAGAATATGCACCATATACATTTGTAGAGGATGAAAATGAGTTTGAAAAGCTGGTTCAGGAAATGGAAGTAATAGGATAGAGCAAAAAACAGGAACCTATCGGAAAAATCTTGATTAGGTTCCTGTTTTATTTCTATGTATCTCAAGAATATGCCGGTGAAGTATTCGAAAATTTCAGGAAATGAACATTTTTCCTATAACCTGCAGCACCACTTCCGCCACTCCCGACAAAAGCATTACATGGATCGGGTTCATTTTAAAGCGGATTAACAGGATCAGGGAGCCGATGAAAATGCCTACGGCCTGGATACTGATATTTGGCAGAAGCTGGGGTGCAGTCAGGGAAGATATTGCTTCACCCCAGAAGGCATTGACCAGGATGCTGACGCCGGCGGCTGCGATCATGGCGATGACAGCCGGCCGCAGGGATTTAAGGACACCCTGGAGAAGGCTTAAATTCCGGTATTTCAGATAGATCTTAGCCAGTAAAGTAACTAAGATACAGGAAGGCAGAACGCAGCCTGCAGTGGCAGCCAAAGCCCCCGGCATTCCTGCAATGCGGGTGCCTACGAAGGTGGCAGAATTGACGGCAATAGGCCCTGGCGTCATCTGGGAAATGGTGATCAGGTCTGTAAATTCTGACTGGGACAGCCATGGGTGGATCTGGACCACCTGGTTCTGGATCAGAGGCATGGCTGCATAGCCGCCGCCGAAGCTGAAGGCGCCGATTTGAAGGAAGCTGATAAAAAGCTGTAAATAGATCATAAGGCACCTCCCTTCTGGGAAGAATCACAGTCGCTTTTTTCGGCCCGTTTCTCCCGGTATAGTGTAAGGACAACACCTAAAGCAATGCACAGCAAAATCAGCACAATGGCACTGACTTTGTAAAAGTAATTGGCAATAAAAGCTGCGATCATAATGAAAATGGACAGATACTGCTTTTCTTTTACAATACCAGACGCCATGACAAAGCTGACTTCCATGATAACTGCCCCTACTCCTGACTGCATGCCATTTAACATCCACCCAACGATCAGATTGGAGCGGAAAGCTGCGTAGCAGAAGGAGATAGCGGAAAGAATGACAAAGGGCGGTATCACCGTGGCGATCACAGAGCATAAAACACCGGTCAGTCCCGCCAGTTTATAGCCTACTACGATAGCCCCGTTGACAGCAATGGCGCCGGGACAGGACTGGGCGATGGCTACCAGGTCCAGCATCTCTTCTTCATCGATCCAGTGATATTGATCCACAAATTTTGTTTTCATCAAAGTGACGATCACATATCCGCCGCCAAAGGTAAAGGCACTGAGATAGAGTGTTGAGAAAAAGAGCTTTTTTAGGATAACTGCCTTACTGGCTCCTTTTATATTTAATTCCATGTTCTCCTCCTGAAATTTAAGTTCTTCCTTACTATAAGCCATGAAAAGGCAGATGTAAATGTAAAATAAATAAGGAATAGGTAATAATTGGCTTCGGTACATAAGCAGGCGCTTATGGAACCGAAAGTGCCATAAGGTTACAGTCTGCTACAGATGGAAAAATGACCGCACAGTGCGGACAAACCAAGGAAACGACCGCACTGCACGGAAAAGCATAAAGAATTGACAGAAAGCAAAAATTTCGCTTGCATTTGTATAAATACATGGCTATAATACCTTTGGCTTTAGGAGTTTGCTGAGTCAAAGAAGCGGATGACACAAGGGAGTGTCAGACTGGGGTTTGATAAGAAACAGGGGGCGTATTATCGAAGTGAAGTCGGTTTCGGTGTGCGTTCTTTTTTATTATCACAATATCCGGTTGATGGATCTGGCTGTGTATCCGTGAATATAAGATTCGGTATTGAAAGAAAAGCGTAAAGAAATAAGAAGAAAGAAGGAGAAATTATGAAAAAAACACTGGCAGGAATTGTACTGAGCTGTGTACTTGCAGCATCCCTTACTGCATGTGGCGGCTCTAACAGTTCTACAAGTACTTCTGCAGCAGAATCAGCAGCAGAAACATCTGCCGCAGTTGGTGAAGGCACCGAGGCTGCAGACACACAGGCAGGAGATAAAATCGTACGTATCGCAGCAGTAGATCCGCAGGTAGCACTGGATCCACAGCAGTATACCTACAGCATTGTAATGAAAATTACAGATAACATTACAGAGTCCCTTTTGACTACTACCGCAGATGGCCTGGTACCGACTCTTCTGGCAGATATGCCTACCATTTCTGATGATAATCTGACGTACAGCTTTGAACTGCTGCCGGATGTAAAATTCCATGACGGAACAACACTGAAGGCTTCTGATGTTAAGTATTCTTATGAGCGTCTGATCAAGATGGCAAAGATGGCAACTCTTCTTGAAAATGTGGTTGGTTATGATGAACTGAGCGCAGGAACTGCAGATGAGCTGTCAGGTGTTGAAGTTCAGGATGATACTCACTTTACCATTCAGTTGAAGAAACCATATGCACCATTCCTTTCTGTTCTGTCTACTGCTTACTGTGCGATCTATCCACAGGATGCGTGTGAGGCAGCCGGTGATAACTGGGGCATGACTACTTTGATCGGTACCGGCCCATTTAAGATGGAAAGCTATCAGACCGGTGTTGGCGTAACTCTTTCCCGCTTTGAAGATTATCATGAGGGTGCAGTTGCTCTGACAGGTCTGGACTATAAGTTCATCGAAGATGTAAACACACAGGTTCTTGAATATCAGAAGGGAAATGTTGACTATGTAGATGTTGATCCATCGATCTATCCTGTATATTCAAGCAACCCGGATCTGAAAGATCAGATGCATGGATTCCAGCCGACCGGCTGCTACAGCCTGACTGTAAATACCAAGACTTACCCGGATGCAAAGGTAAGAGAAGCAATTGCTCTTTCTATTGACCGTAAGTCTATCTGTGAAAGCATCCTTCACGGCACAGCAACCGTTCCTACATCCTATATCCCGGCTGGTATCATTGGTCATGATGACAGTCTTCCGGAGTTTGAGTATGATCCGGAGCAGGCTAAGGCTCTTCTTGCTGAAGCAGGATATCCGGATGGCATCGATCTTCGTGTAACCGTAAATACGAAGTATCAGGGAAATGTAGCGATCGCAACTGCATTCCAGCAGCAGGCAAAGGCAGCAGGCATCAACGTTGAAGTTGAGCAGGTTGACTCTGCAGCATGGTCTGATATGAAGAAGAGCGGCGGTGTTGACTGCGGTATCTCCAACTGGTATGTAGACTACTCTGATCCGGAGAGTATGCTGTATCCGATGACTAAGACAGAGACAAACTCCAGCTTCTGGCACAATGATGAGTTTGATCAGCTTATGGATGATGGTATCGCAACCACCGATGATGCAGAACGTCAGGAGATCTACGCAAAGGCAGAGCACATTATGACCAGAGAAGACTGGGCAACCACTCCTCTGTACAATGAGACTAAGTTCTACCTGTTAAATCCAAGCATTACAGGATTCCAGATGGATTCTACCTTCCGTATGTTCTGGAAGAATGCTGATATTCAGTAATCATTGCGGCAACAATTAAAAATGTTTGTTTATAGAAACAGGGGGGCTGCGTGTTTTTGCAGTCCCTCTGTTTGCATATAGGAGAAAATAAAAATGCTTTCATATACAGGAAAACGTTTGCTCCAGACGATCTTTGTTCTTCTGGGCATCAGCTTGATTACGTTTGTTCTGCTTCAGGTTGTACCAGGCGACCCGGTTGCCCTGATGCTGGAGAAACGTGCAGATCCGGAAACGATCGCCAAAGTGCGCAAGGAACTGGGGCTGGATCTGCCGTACTATGTACAGTATCTGAATTTTATAAAAGGAGCCATTCATCTGGATTTCGGTACGTCTTATTTTACCAAAGAAGTGGTAACAGATGCATTGATCCGCTGCTTTAAAGTAACCGTGAAACTGGCTTGCATGTCCTTTATCTTTGCAGCGGTCCTTGGTATTCCCTGCGGTATCTTTGCAGCAGTTAAGAGAGGAAAGGGCATTGACACCGTTGTTATGGTACTTTCTATCATCGGTGTTTCCGCACCGGCATTCTGGGTAGCGATCATCTTACAGATCCTTTTTGGCTTAAAACTGAATATTCTGCCGATTTCCGGGTTTGATACACCGGCATCTTACATACTTCCAAGTATTGCATTGGGAGCACGTTATGCAGGAAATATTGCGCGAATTACAAGAACCAGTATGTTGGAAGTACTGGGACAGGATTACATCCGTACAGCGAAGGCAAAGGGAGCCGCCCGTTTGGCTGTTATTTTAAAACATGCCCTGAAAAATGCCATGATTCCGATTGTAACCCTTGTAGGCACTGATTTTGGTTACATGCTTACAGGTTCTATGCTGATCGAAAAAGTATTCTCCATCCCGGGGATCGGTAAACTGGCTGTGGATGCCATGTCTAATCGTGATCTTCCTCTTTTGGAAGGAACGGTTATGTACATTGCCTTTGTATTCGTGATTGTAAATCTGATCGTTGATGTTTCCTATGCATTTCTGGATCCGCGAATCCGTTACGGGAAAGGAGCAGCATAAGAGATGGCAAAAAAAATACTTGGTTTTTTTAATAAACAGAAGCAGTTTGAGCAGGACGTTATGGAAAACGGCATGCGCTATTCCAGCTTTTACGCAGACAGTCTGCGCCGTTTAAAAAAGAATAAAATGGCGATGTTTTGTGCTTTTGTATTGATCTTGTTGGTGCTGATGGCAATTTTTGCGCCGATCATTGCACCCTATGATCCCACGTATCAGGATTACAGTGCTGTACTTGGAGCACCATGTAAGGCACATCCCTTCGGGACCGACGAATTCGGACGTGATATTCTATCCCGCATTATCTACGGTTCCAGAGTATCGATCAGTATTGGTATCGTGGCCCAGATCATCGCATCCATCGTGGGCGTAACGTTAGGCTCTCTTGCAGGTTACTATGGGGGCTGGATCGACAGCCTGATCTCCCGTATCATGGAGATTTTTCAGGCATTTCCGGACCTGATCTTTGCTATGGCGATCATGACCTTTATGGGCAAAGGCGTACTTAACCTGTTTATCGCACTGGGACTTCTGACCTGGGTGCGTACTGCACGCATGATCCGTGGATCTGTTATGCAGTTAAAGGAAAAAGAATATGTAGAGGCGGCCCGTGCCTGCGGAGCACCAACCTACTGGATCATTATGAAGGAACTGGTTCCCAACTGTTTGTCTACGATTATTGTTCTGGTTACACTGGGAATCCCCAATGCGATCATGTATGAAGCGTCCTTAAGCTTTTTGGGCATTGGTATCCAGCCTCCGACACCGTCATGGGGCAATATGATCAGTGCGGCTCAGACTTTTATCAGTTACAGACCGGTATACAGCATCATGCCCGGCGTAGCGATCATGATCACGGTTATTGCATTCAATATCTTCGGTGACGGCTTACGTGATGCTTTAGACCCGAAGTTAAGAAGTTAGGAGGTATGAGAGATGGCAGAGAATATTTTACAGGTAAAAAATTTAAAAACCTACTTTCATACTGAAGCGGGTCTGGTGAAAGCAGTGAATGATGTTTCTTTCCATGTGGAAAAAGGAAAGACGTTAGGGATCGTAGGTGAGTCCGGCTGCGGAAAGAGCATTACATCCTTATCAATTATGGGGCTGGTGGAGCGCCCTGGCAAGATTGAGGGCGGTGAGATCCTGTTTGAAGGGGAAGATCTTTTAAAGATGACAGAGGCACAGATGCGCGGTATACGCGGCAAGAAAATCGCAATGATCTTCCAGGAGCCGATGACATCTTTGAATCCGGTATATACCATTGGACAGCAGCTGATTGAGGCACTTTTGCTTCATGAGAAAATGACGAAACAGGAAGCAAAAGCCCGTGCCATTGAGATGTTAAAACTGGTTAAAATCCCCCTTGCTGAGCGCCGCTTTGATGAATATCCTCATCAGCTTTCCGGCGGTATGCGCCAGAGAGTCATGATCGCTATGGCACTTTGCTGTAATCCGGCTATGCTGATCTGTGATGAGCCGACCACAGCTCTGGATGTGACGATTCAGGCTCAGATCCTGGATCTTATCAATGAGTTGAAGGAAAAGACCGGGACTTCGGTTATGATGATCACACACGATCTGGGTGTGATTGCAGAGGTAGCAGATGATGTTATGGTTATGTATGCCGGAAAGGTAGTTGAGCATGCCACCTGTGATCAGATTTTTGATAAGCCGATGCATCCGTATACAGATGGTCTGATGAAGTGTATTCCTAAGCTGGATGATGATGACACCAGGGAACTAAGTGTCATAAAAGGTATGGTCCCCAGTTTTGATGATATGCCGGCAGGCTGTGCATTTTGTCCGAGATGTCCCCAGGCACGCCAGATCTGCCGTGAGAAGATGCCGGAATTAGTGGAGGCAGAAGGCCGAAAAGTGCGCTGCTTTAAATATACAAAGGAGTGGGAGGAGAACATCTGATGAGTGAAGTTAATGAAAATACCCCTCTTCTGGAAGTACGGAACCTGCGGAAGCTTTTCGCGGGAAAATCTTCCTTTTTCCAGAAAGATAAGTCATGGATCAAAGCGGTGGATGATGTATCCTTTACTCTGAATTCAAAGGAAACGCTGGGAGTAGTTGGCGAGTCCGGTTGTGGTAAATCTACCATGGGACGTTCTGTGCTTCGTCTGATCCAGCCGACATCCGGAGAAATCTTCTACAAAGGAAAAGATTTTACAAAAGCAAGCGGTCAGGAATTACGGAAAATGCGTGCGGACATGCAGATCATTTTCCAGGATCCTTACGCATCCCTGAATCCGAGAATGACGGTAGGTGAGATTATTGCCGAGCCGTTGAATATCCAGAAACGATATAAAACACAGGAGGAGACACGGGCACAGGTATTAAAGGTGATGGAAGTTGTAGGTCTGAACACGAAATACTACAACCGTTATCCTCACGAATTTTCTGGCGGACAGCGTCAGAGAATCGGAATTGCCCGGGCTATCGTTCTGAATCCGTCTCTTGTAGTCTGCGATGAGCCGGTATCCGCACTGGATGTATCCATTCAATCTCAGGTGCTGAATCTGCTGCGTCAGCTGCAGGAGTCTATGGGGATGGCATACATTTTCATTTCTCATAATTTAAGTGTTATTAAGCACATTTCAGACCGTGTCATGGTCATGTATCTGGGCCATGTGGTAGAGCTGGCAGACAAGAAGGAGTTATTTGCAAACCCGTCCCATCCCTATACTCAGGCGTTGTTGTCTGCGATTCCGGTGCCGGAGCGTCATTCAAAACGAAAGAAAATCCTTCTTCAGGGGGATTTGCCAAGCCCTGCAAATCCGCCGTCCGGATGTATTTTTCATACCCGCTGCTTCATGGCTCAGGAAATCTGTTCGGTCCAGAAGCCGGAACTTAAGGATATAGGCGGCGGACACCTTTGTGCCTGCCATTTCTGCAATGGCGCCTGCGCACAGAATAGAATTACAGAAGAAAAATAATTGGGGAGGTCATAGAAGGATCATGAAGATTACAGATATTAAAACCTACAGAATGCAGGTGCCGCTGGTGCGTCCGTTTCGTATTGCATTGGGCCTTATCACCCATGCAGTCAGCTGTCTGGTGGAGATTGAAACAGATGCCGGTATTACCGGTTATGGAGAAGGATCTCCGGGACCTTTGATCACAGGTGAGAATCTGGATGGAACGATCGCCACCGTAGAGCGGTTGAAGGAGAAACTGATCGGTATGGATCCGCGTGATATAGAGGCAATCTATACGGTGATGAACCGCACGGTTGCATATGCAGGGACTGCAAAAGCAGCTATCGATCTGGCTTGTCATGATATTATGGGCAAAAGTGCAGGACTGCCGCTGTATAAAATGCTGGGCGGACTTTCCGGTGAGATTGAGACAGACATGACAGTTGGTATTGATGATCCGGCTGTTATGGCAGAGCGTGCAAAAGCACATGTGCAGGCTGGTTTCAATGTGATCAAGACGAAAGTCGGTGTGGATTTTGCTTCAGATCTGGCAAGAGTCCGTGCAATTCGCGAGGCAGTCGGGGATCAGGTGAAGATCCGACTGGATGCAAATCAGGGCTGGAAAGCGAAAGAAGCAGTTGAATTGATCAACCGCCTGAATGAGTATGATATTGAGCTGGTAGAGCAGCCGGTACCACGCTTTGATTTTGAAGGTTTGAAATTTGTAACCGCCCACAGCTCTGTGCCGATCATGGCAGATGAAAGCTGCTGGGATTCCAAGGATGCTTTGCAATTAGTGTCTCACCGTGCAGTAGACCTTATTAATATTAAGCTGATGAAATGCGGCGGTCTGTATGAGGCAAAGAAGATCACTGCGATCGCAGAAGCAGCCGGCGTGGAGATCATGCTTGGATGCATGGCAGAGGAGAGCGGTATCGGCGTAACCGCAGCTGCTTCCCTGGGAGCTGCATTAAAGAACATTACCCGTGCCGATCTGGATGCGACGTTCTCCTTAAAAGAACTTCCTTATGAGGGGGGATTTACTGTTAAAGATACAAGACATCTGATCCTTTCTTCTGATCCGGGTCTTGGGATCAAAGGTCTGAAAAAGGAGATGCTGGCATGAACCGTATGACACAGGAGAGCAGGGAAAAATTAGAAAAACTGGTTGCGCGGGTAATGAAAGATGGACAGGCTCGTGGCATAGCAGTTGGTATTGTCAATGCTGCAGGTGAGATCCAGTATGAAAATTATTTCGGATACCGCGATGAACAGAACAAACTTTTGATCAACAGGGATACGATCTTTGGTATGGCCTCTGTAACTAAGTCCTTTACAGCACTGTCTATTATGCAGATGCAGCAGGACGGAATCTTAAATGTGGACGATCCGGTTTCAAAATATATCCCGGAGTTCACCAATAAAAATCAGTCAGAACCGGTCAGGCTGTGGCATTTGATGTGCCACAGCGGCGGATATTTTCCGCTTCCACGTATCGTTGTGGATAAGACGGCTCAGGAGATGGGGATTGAAGACTCTCTGGATGAAGAGCTGATTTTTCGGGAAGATTTTGCGCAGGAAGGCATCCGCCGTGTGGCTGGTCGTCTGGATTCACAGACACGTTTTACCGGCCGTCCGGGACAGCGTATGAGCTACTGTAACGATGGATTTGGCCTGCTCTCTGACATTGTACACCGCCACTCCGGTTATGGCTCCTTTGCAGAGTATCTGGATAAGAAAATATTAAAGCCGATCGGAATGGATCGCAGCAACATAAGTTTTATACGCAACAGTCAGGATGAAAATGCAGCCGTCCTGTATTCCATGGAACATGGCACATGGAGAGCTGACCGGGATTACCAGAATGATGCATTTGTTCTCCACGGCGGCGGCGGTATGAAGTCTACACTGGGAGATATGCTGAAATATGCAGTGATGTATTTAAATGAAGGTATAGCCGGAAATGGAAACCACATTGCAGAACGTTATGCTATTTTAGAGATGGAAAAGCCGAGACAGTTCATGAAGCCGGGTGTGTACTATGGATATGGTCTGGAAACCAAGCAGTTAGGAGATCGGGCAGTCTATGAGCATGGCGGCAGTCTTCCTGGCGTGTCCTCCAATTTCTCTTTCTGTCCCCAGGAAGAGGTAGGTATCGTGGTTTTATGCAATACCATGGATGTTTCAGTGGCAGCTATTGCAGATGCAGCTTTGCGTGCATACTGCGGCCTTGAGGTCGAGGCAGAGCGTCAGGATCATGCAGAACGTAACTGGAGTGCAGAAGAACTGTCAGAGCTAGTTGGAAACTATGTATCCGGAGAAGGGGATGCTTTTACCCTGAACGAGGAAAACGGCACTTTGACGATGAAAGTAAATGGTACTCCGGTACCGCTTCAGGCTGTATATCCATGGCAGGGAATGGTGCGGAAAACCTATTCTGACATTTATCTGACTGCGATCCGCGATGAGGAAGGCCATGTATTTGCCGCCCGTTACGGCAGCCGTATCTTTCCTAAAGATGTATGATGCTGTCAACAAAGAAAAGAAATTTTCTTGACAGCATGTTGAGACTATGTTAAATTAAAAAACGTGACCACTCGTGTATTGAGTTAAGCCCAGACGGACAGGCGGGTCAGAAGCCGAAAGTGGGAAACCACATTATTGATTGGGTTAGGAGCCCAAATTTTATAAGTCGATACGCGTATGCGTATTTTATCAGTGCAAAAAGGCACGTCACTTGTGAAACGGTCAATAAGAGCTTCTGGCATAAGCAGAGCAGAAAACTGGGGAGAAGGGTCACTTTTTTCTGCTTGTCAAAAAGACAGAGACATTTAAAGACAAAAATAGATATAACAGGTGATGGAATATGCCGTCACCTGTTTTTTTGTGAATTTTTTAAGAATTTAAGGGGCGGCGAGTATGAGGAGGTGGAATAATGGACCTGGAAGCACAAAAGCGGGCGCCTATTTACGAGGCGTTAGAACGTTTTCGAAAGAAACGGGTAGTGCCCTTTGATGTACCGGGGCACAAAAGAGGAAGAGGAAACCCGGAACTGGCAGCTCTGTTAGGGGAAAAATGTGTGGGATTGGATGTAAATTCTATGAAACCATTAGACAATCTCTGTCATCCGGTATCCGTGATCCGGGAGGCAGAGGAACTGGCAGCAGAGGCCTTTGGTGCCAGCCATGCATTTCTCATGGTAGGCGGCACCACATCAGCGGTCCAGGGGATGATCCTTTCTGTATGCAAGGCCGGCGATAAGATCATTCTGCCCCGGAATGTACACAAAAGTGCCATTAATGCCCTGGTGCTTTGCGGGGCAGTTCCAGTTTATGTAAACCCGGAAGTAAATGGGGATCTGGGTATTTCTCTTGGAATGGACATCCGGAAGGTGGAAAAAGCCATTGAGGAAAATCGCGACGCAGTGGCGGTTCTGGTAAATAACCCCACCTATTACGGGATCTGCTCCGACTTGCGTGGGATCGTAAAACTGGCCCACGAAAAGGGTATGAAGGTATTGGCAGACGAAGCCCATGGAACCCATTTATATTTTGGAAAAGGACTTCCTGTCAATGCAATGGAAGCTGGCGCGGATATGGCGGCCGTTTCCATGCATAAATCCGGGGGAAGCCTGACACAAAGCTCCATGCTCCTGTTAAATAAGGGCATGAACCCGGATTATGTGCGTCAGATCATTAACTTGACACAGACCACCAGTGCTTCCTATCTTCTCCTTTCCAGCCTGGATATTTCCAGGAGAAATCTGGCACTGAGAGGAGAAGAGTCCTTTGGAAAAGTAGTCCAGATGGCGGAATATGCCAGAAATGAGATCAATTCCATTGGCGGCTATTATGCTTATGGAAAAGATCTGGTCAATGGCACCAGTGTTTATGACTTTGATGTGACCAAACTTTCCGTGTATACACTGGGGATCGGACTGGCGGGCATTGAGGTTTATGACCTGTTAAGAGATGAATATGATATTCAGATCGAGTTTGGGGATATCTGCAACATTTTAGCGTATATTTCCATTGGCGACCGCATCCAGGATATTGAGCGTCTGGTGGGAGCGCTGGCAGACATTGAGCGCCTTTACCGGAAAGACAAGACCGGCATGCTCACCGGGGAATACATTTCACCGAAAGTAGAATGTTCCCCTCAGAAGGCATTTTATGCAGAAAAGGTCTCTCTTCCCATTGAGCAGACAGCGGGAAAGATCAGCGGTGAATTTGTTATGTGCTATCCGCCGGGTATCCCGATCCTGGCGCCGGGGGAAGTGATCACCCAGGAGATCGTGGAATACATTCTTTATGCAAAGAAAAAAGGATGTTCCATGCAGGGAACAGAAGACCCGAAGATCGAAAATCTGATGGTTTTAGTATAAATCACCCCCACTGCGGGAGAACATCAGGAGGAAGAAAATGGAACTTTGGTATTCGGAGTTTCATACGGAAAATGTAAAGCTTTCTGTCCGTGTGGACCGTCAGCTGTTTTCCGGTGAAAGTGAGTATCAGCGGATCGATGTATTTGAGTCTGCTGAATTTGGAAAATTTGTAGCCTTGGACGGGGAGATCGTTTTCTCTGAAAAAGACGAATTTATCTACGACGAAATGGTGACCCATGTGCCTATGGCTGTCCACCCCAACGTAAAAAATGTGCTGATCATCGGCGGCGGGGACGGCGGTGTGGCAAAGGAACTGATCCAGTATCCGAGGATCGAGTCCATTGACGTAGTAGAAACTGACAAAATGTTTGTAGATGTTTGCAGGGAGATCTTCCCGGAAGTAGCCTGCGGGTTAGAAGAAGAACGGGTCCATGTGTATTATGATGATGGCCTGCGTTTCCTTCGGGGAAAGAAAAGCTGCTATGATCTGATCATTAATGATTCTACGGACCCATTTGGACATACAGAAGGCCTTTTTACCAAGGAATTCTATGGCAGCTGCTACAAGGCGCTGCGGGATGACGGGATCATGGTGTATCAGCACGGAAGTCCCTTTTATGATGAAGATGAAGCTGCCTGCCGCAGCATGCACAGAAAGGTATACCGTTCCTTTCCGGTGAGCCGGGTGTATCAGGCCCATATTCCAACCTGTCCTTCCGGCTACTGGCTGTTCGGCTTTGCCTCAAAGAAGTATCATCCCTTAAATGATCTTCAGGCGGAAAAATGGAATGAGCTTCATATACCAACATGGTACTATACAACTAATCTCCATACAGGCGCGTTTATGCTGCCAAAATACGTGGAGGACCTGTTAGAAGAGGAGGAAAATAACAAATGAGCAGATTAATGGTGATCGGATGTGGAGGCGTAGCTTCCGTAGCAGTACATAAGTGCTGCCAGAACAGCGGTGTATTTACAGAACTTATGATCGCAAGCCGCACAAAGTCAAAATGTGATGCTTTAAAGGTACAGTTAGAAGGAAAAACAGATACAGTGATCACAACCGCCCAGGTGGATGCAGACAATGTAGAAGAGCTGGAACAGTTAATCCGCTCCTACAAGCCGGATGCAGTATTAAACGTGGCTCTTCCTTATCAGGACCTTACCATTATGGAAGCATGCCTGCGCACAGGTGTGGACTACATTGATACAGCCAATTATGAGGCTGAAAATACAGATGATCCACAGTGGAGAGCCATTTACGAAAAACGCTGCAAAGAAAAAGGATTTACCGCATATTTTGACTATTCCTGGCAGTGGAATCTGAATGACCGTTTTAAAGAAGCTGGTCTTACCGCCCTGTTAGGAAGTGGCTTTGATCCAGGGGTTACCAGCGTATTTTCCGCTTATGCTTTAAAGCATTATTTTGATGAGATCCATACCATTGACATTTTAGACTGCAACGGCGGAGACCATGGCTATCCATTTGCTACCAATTTTAACCCGGAGATCAACTTACGTGAAGTATCTGCAAACGGTTCTTACTGGGAAAATGGTCACTGGGTAGAAACAGAGCCAATGGAGATCAAGAGAGAATACGACTTCCCGGAGGTAGGAAAGAAAGACATGTATCTTCTTCATCACGAAGAGATCGAATCTCTTGCAAAAAATATCCCGGGAGTAAAGCGGATCCGTTTCTTTATGACCTTTGGACAGAGCTATTTAACCCATATGAAATGCCTGGAAAATGTAGGAATGCTTTCCACTTCCCCGATCCAGTTCCAGGGACAGGAGATCGTACCGATCCAGTTTTTAAAGGCGCTGCTTCCTGATCCGGCTTCTTTAGGCCCTAGAACCGTAGGAAAGACTAATATCGGCTGCATCTTTAACGGCGTAAAAGACGGAAAAGAGAAGACCATTTACATTTACAATGTGTGCGATCACCAGGAATGCTACAAAGAGGTTGGTTCTCAGGCAATTTCCTATACAACCGGTGTTCCGGCTATGATCGGTGCCATGATGGTAGTTACCGGTGCATGGAAGAAGAAGGGCGTATTTAACGTAGAGGAATTTGATCCAGATCCATTTATGGACGCTTTAAATAAGTGGGGACTTCCATGGCAGGTATGCGAAGATCCTCAGATCGTAGAATAGGGAGAGCTTGAAAATGAGAATGGATCAGCTTCCTACTCCCTGTTATGTGATCGATGAGAAGAAACTGAAAGAAAATTTACGGATCTTAAAAGCGGTCCGGGAAGAAGCAGGCTGTAAGATCCTGCTGGCCCAGAAGGCATTTTCCTGCTTTTATGAATATCCCCTGATCGGGCAGTATTTAGACGGCACCACAGCCAGCGGTCTGTATGAGGCCAGATTGGGAAAAGAGGAAATGGGAAAGGAAAATCATGTTTTTGCCCCGGCTTATAAGAACGGGGATATAAAAGAACTGGGAGAAATATGCGACCATATTATCTTTAATTCCTTTGCCCAGCTTCGCCGTCACAAGGACGCAGTTTCAGGGAAGAGCCTGGGACTGCGCATCAACCCGGAGTGCTCTACCCAGGGAGACCATGCCATTTATGATCCATGTGCTCCCGGCTCAAGGCTTGGAGTGACAAAAGAGGTGTTTGAGCAGGAGATGGCCGCGGAGCCACAGCTTTTTGAGGCCTTGGATGGTCTGCATTTCCACACGCTCTGTGAGCAGAATGCAGATGATCTGGCAAAAACACTGGAAGCAGTGGAAGGAAAATTTGGCCCATGGCTTTCTGAGATAAAATGGCTGAACATGGGCGGCGGTCATCACATTACAAGGGATGACTATGACAGGGAACTGCTTATAAAATGCATTAAACATATAAGAGACACTTATGGAGTGGAAGTATATCTGGAACCGGGAGAAGCCATTGCCTTAAATGCCGGTTATCTGGTAACAGAGGTGATGGATATTGTGGAAAACGGGTTGTCTGTGCTGATCCTGGACGCTTCTGCTGCTTGCCATATGCCGGATGTGCTGGAAATGCCGTACCGGCCGCCGTTAAAGGACAGCGGAGTTTCAGGAGAAAAGGAGTTTACCTACCGTCTTTCTTCCTGCACTTGTCTGGCAGGAGATGTGATCGGGGATTATTCCTTTGATCACAGGATCCAGGTGGGAGATAAGCTGTATTTTGAAGATATGGCGATTTATTCCATGGTGAAAAACAATACATTTAACGGGATCCCTCTTCCGGGGATCGCTGTAATGAAAGAAGACGGGGACTGTGAGATGATCCGTACCTTTGGATATGAAGATTTTAAGGGGAGACTGGCGTAATGGATATGACGAAGAGGACGGATAAAACAGATAAAATGGTTCAGAGGGAAAAGTTAAGCACACTGCCGGCAGCAGATGGATTTCACATGCCGGGAGAGTTTGAACCTCATAAAGGCACCATTATGATCTGGCCGGAACGCCCCGGTTCCTGGGCCTATGGGGCAAGAGACGCAAGAAAAGCTTTTGCGCAGATTGCAGAGACCATAGCAGAGGGAGAAGAAGTTTTCATGCTTGCCGGTCCTTCTTCTATCGAGTCTGCAAAGGCAGCGCTTTCTGGAAAGTCAGAAAACATCCACATTCTTCCCATAGAGACAGACGATGCCTGGGCCAGAGATGTAGGGCCTACTTTTGTGAAAAATTCCCGGAAGGAAGTGCGGGGGATCAGCTGGCGGTTTAACGCCTGGGGCGGAGAGGTAGACGGTCTTTATGCAAGCTGGGAAAAGGATGATGCTGCGGCAGAGGCGATCTGTGATGCACTTGGCTATCCAATATATGACGCAGGAGATTTTGTGCTGGAAGGCGGTTCCATCCATAGTGACGGAGAAGGAACGCTGCTGGTAACAGAAGCGTGTCTCTTAAGTCCGGGAAGAAACCCGCACCTTACAAAAGAAAAGATTGAAAAGAAGCTTTGTGAGTATCTTGGTGCAGAAAAGGTGATCTGGCTGAAAAACGGCATCTGGCAGGACGAGACCAATGAACATGTGGACAATGTATGCGCTTTTGTAAAGCCGGGAGAAGTGGTTTTAGCATGGACGGATGATAAAGAAGATCCCCAGTATGCCCTTTCTATGGAAGGTTTCCAGATTTTGGAAAATGAGACGGATGCAAAGGGCAGAAAATTTGTGATCCATAAGCTGCCAATTCCTGAGAAGCTGGTGTGTATCCAGGAAGAAGATTTAAAAGGTCTTGCTTTTGAACCGGGAGAAGATACCAGAGAAGCAGGAGAGCGGCTGGCAGCCAGCTATGTAAATTTCTATATTGCAAATGAAGCGGTTTTAGTGCCTCAGTTTCAGGATAAACATGATAAGCTGGCCTGCGATATTTTAGGAAAGCTGTTCCCGGAGCGGAAGATCTGTCCCATTGATGCACGGGCGATCATCATCGGCGGTGGAAATATCCATTGTATTACCCAGCAGATACCTTCCGGTAATGGAAAATAAAAAAATGCCAGTCGGCAGAAAACAAGAAATGTGTTGGAAAAACAACGGATCTTGTAATGATTTAGGAAAGAAGGAGAAACAGCAAGTGAGAAACGTAAGATGTGCCGCAGTCCAGATGCGCTGCAGCAGAAATGTGGCAGAAAACATAGAAAAAGCAGAGGTTCTGGTACGTCAGGCAGCAGCAGAAGGAGCGCAGGTGATCCTTCTTCCAGAGCTGTTTGAACGTCAGTATTTCTGCCAGGAGCGCAGATATGACTATTATCAGTTTGCCGCACCGGTACTGGAAAATCCGGCGGTACGCTATTTCCAGAGAGTCTGCGCAAACCTTGGAGTAGTGATACCGGTAAGCTTTTATGAAAGAGATGTGAACCGCCTGTTTAATTCTGTTGCCATGATCGATGCAGACGGCTCTATCCTGGGAGTTTACAGAAAGACTCATATCCCCGATGACCATTTTTACCAGGAAAAATTTTATTTTACGCCGGGAGATACGGGATTTAAGGTATTTGATACAGCCTATGGAAAGATCGGAGTTGGCATCTGCTGGGATCAGTGGTTCCCGGAGGCAGCCAGAGCCATGGCAGTAGAAGGGGCAGAAATCCTTCTGTATCCAACCGCTATTGGCAGCGAACCCATTCTTTCCACTGACAGTATGCCCTACTGGAGAAGATGCATGCAGGGACACAGCGCAGCCAACCTGGTGCCTGTAGTTGCGGCCAACCGCGTAGGAGAAGAAAGAGTAGAGCCATGTGCAGAAAATGCAGGCCAGAGATCTTCCCTGGTATTCTATGGCTCTTCCTTTATCACAGACGGCTGCGGCGAGATCCAGGTATCCATGGGAAGACAGGAAGAAGGCTTTATCGCAGCCACCTTTGACCTGGATCAGCTCATGGAAGACCGCCTTTCCTGGGGACTTTTCAGGGACAGACGGCCGGAAATGTATGGGAAACTTTTTTGAGTAATTCAGAGGCAGTGGAAAAAGAAAAATAAGATGGGAATTCTGTAAAAAGATGATTTTGCAGGTTCCCATTTTTGCTGCCGTGCATCTGGAAGAAGCTGTCAGTGGCAGTTTTTTTAGAGCTATTCTTGTATTTTCTCATGTAAAAGATGTCTATCTGCATAGAAATAGTATGAAACAGCGGCATTTTATGCTATACTAAACCCTAAAGTGGAGAATTATGGTTACTGGTCATGGAACACATGAACAATAACAAACTATGCGATAGAGATGGAGAAACATATGTCAATGAATGAACAGGGAAAGGAAAATGCCATCAGCGTCCAGGACGTGACAAAGGTTTACAGGCTGTATGATAAGCCTATTGACCGGCTGAAGGAGTCCATGAGTATTTCCCATAAAAATTATCATCGTGATTTCTATGCCCTTAAGGGGCTGTCTTTCCAGGTAAAAAAAGGAGAGACCGTAGGTATTATCGGAACCAATGGCTCCGGTAAGTCAACTATTTTAAAGATCATTACCGGCGTGTTGACACCTACCTCCGGACAGGTGGATGTAGACGGAAAAATATCTGCCCTTCTGGAACTGGGAGCCGGTTTCAACATGGATTATACCGGAATTGAAAATGTATACATGAACGGTACCATGATGGGATATACGAAAAAGGAGATGGACGCAAAGTTACAGGATATCCTGGATTTTGCGGAGATCGGCGATTTCGTGTACCAGCCGGTAAAGACCTATTCCAGCGGTATGTTTGTGCGTCTGGCCTTTGCATTGGCCATCAACGTAGATCCGGAGATTCTGATCGTAGATGAGGCGCTTTCTGTAGGCGACGTATTCTTCCAGTCCAAATGTTACCGGAGAATGGAAGAAATCCGCAAAAAAGGTACTACGATCCTTATGGTTACTCATGATATGGGAAGTATTATCAAGTACTGCGACCGGGTAGTGCTGCTGCACAAGGGCGAATTTATTGCAGAAGGTCCGGCTGGAAAAGTAGTAGATATGTATAAGAAGATACTGGCTGGAAAGCTGGATGACCTGCGGGCAGAACTGGCAGCGGAAAAAGCAGCAGAAAAGGGAGAAGCAGCGGGACTTCCAGATGGAAAAAGCCATGCAGAGACGGGTGACAGAAGTGCTGACGGTACGGAAATGTCCGATTTTTCCGGCGGCATGAACTTATCCCATACAGGTCTTATGCGTGACCAGCTGGCGATCAATACCGACCGTACCGAATACGGTGACGGCAGAGCGGAGATTTACGATCTGGGCCTTTTAGATGCCAGAGGCAATGTGACCAACCTGCTGTTAAAGGGTGAAATGTTCACCATAAAAGAGTGTATCCACTTCCATGCAGATATCCAGGCTCCTATTTTTACCTATACCATTAAAGATAAAAAGGGAACAGAGCTGACTGGAACCAATACCATGTTTGAAGGGGCAGATATTAAGCCGGTAAAAAACGGAGACGAATATACCGTAGAATTTACCCAGAAGATGAACCTTCAGGGCGGCGAGTATCTGTTAAGCATGAGCTGTACCGGCTTTGAGCAGGGAGAACATGTGGTGTACCACAGACTTTATGACGTAACCAATATTACCGTTATTTCCAATAAAAATACCGTTGGCGTTTACGATATGGAATCACAGGTAAAGGCGGAAAAGAGGAACGCAGATGAATGACATAAGTTATGAAATCCTTGACTTATTTAAGAAATACGGCGCAGATAAGGCGGGCATTCAGAAAATTTTAGAGGCAGACAACCGCCCGGAAGTTCTTTATGCCCTTTCAGACATCCGGCGCAATCTTATGGACTGGATGGATTTTTCAGGACAGGAAAATGTACTGCAGCTGGGCTCAGACTATGGCGTGATCACAGGGCTTTTAGCAGAGCGCTGCGCCAGTGTTGCAGTTGTAGATGAAAGAGACGAAAATCTGGTAGTAAACCAGAAGATGAATGAGGCTTACACCAATATTTCCTATATTAAAGCAGCAGATTTCCAGAAAATGGAAAATGCTTCAAAAGAAGGAAAATACGATCTGGTAGTCTTACGGTCAGACCGCCCAGAGATGGATATTAAAACTATTTTCACACAGGCTGCCGCTTATCTTTCAGAGAAAGGCAGACTGCTCTTTGCATGTGAAAATGCCCTTGGCTTAAACTTCCTTTCCGGCGCTGTCCATGATGAGGATGAGACTGCATTTACAAAGGGAGAACTGGAAGAAGCTTTCAAAGAAGCAGGTCTTTCCCAGGTGAAATTTTATTATCCAACACCGGAATATAAACGGGCTGTATCTGTATATTCTGACCGCTATCTTCCGGGAAAGGGAGATATCCCTCATGTGACTGCTGTATACAACAGACAGCGCTGGGCCTGCATCCACGAGGATGAGATCTCCGACAAACTGGTGCAGGAAAAGGCATTTGACCTGTTTTCTAATGCATATCTGGCAATAGCTTCTAAAGGAGCAGACTCCTTTAAAACAGTATTTGTAAAATACAACCGCACCAGAAAAGAAGATTTCCAGATCCGGACTGCAATTTTGGAAGAAAATGGAAAACGATATGTGGAAAAGACTGCTCTTACAGAAAAAGCAGAGGCTCATATCTGGTCTATGAGCGAAAAATATGAGAAACTGTCTAAAGTTAATATAGCTGTAAAAGTGTTGGAACCTCATTATTCTGCTGATAATAAGGCAGTCCGTTTTAGTTTCTTAAAGGGAAAAACACTGGCTGAGATTTTAGGAAAGCAGATAAACGGTAAAAAAGCACCGGTAGAAGCCTTGAAATCCGCTATGGATCAGGTATTTGGGCAGGCAGTTCTTAAAAAAGAGCCATTTGTCCCAACAGACCAATTTAAAGAGGTATTTGGTGATAGCGAAGACATTCTTTC
>CAVDQU010000034.1:20172-20770 GCA_963611035.1 Agathobaculum sp. | reverse complement strand
GTTGCAAACAGTACGATCTTCCTGCCGGAAAAATCATATTTCTCCAGGAATGTATTTACAATGGTAGGTGCCACATACCACCAGATCGGGAAGCCCAGGATAATGGTATCGTATTCTTCAATATGAGCGTCTGTATCTGTCATCTCCGGACGGATCTTCTTATCGCTCATCTCCACGCTGCTTCTGGACTTCTTATTCATCCAGTTTAAATCGTCATTTGTGTATAATTCCTTTGGTGTGATCTCATACAGATCGCACTCTCCAGCCTCTGCGATCATCTGAGCTATTCTTCTTGTTGTTCCGCTTGCACTGAAATAAGCAACTAATGTTTTTTTCATGGTCAATACCTCCTGTGTTCATGCTTAACAATGAAAAATGACAAAACAAAAATGTACAGGACTTTTTTTCTCATCCTGCACATTTATTATATAACCCATTATTCTATTATGTCTAATACTTATATTACATGCTTCTTTATGCTCAAAAAGCATTAACATGTCATAATTGCTTTTATCCTTCAAAAATCGGATATTTTTTCTTATCCGCTTCTGTTATTTTACGGATCACCTTACAGGGACTGCCCGCTGCGATCACCCCG
>CAVDQU010000034.1:14964-20126 GCA_963611035.1 Agathobaculum sp. | reverse complement strand
ATCTTTGTTCACCACACTTCCTGCACCAATGATCGTATTACTTCCAATGGTCACTCCCGGCAGCACAGACACATTGGTTCCAAACCAGACATTATCCCCTACTGTGATCGGCAGGGCAATTTCCAGTCCTTTGCTTCTCTGCTCACTGTCAATTGCATGCCCGGCTGTAGAAAAAACACAGTTAGGAGCAATAAATACATTATCCCCAAAAGTAACTTTTGTACAATCCAGTATAGTAACATTGTGGTTTGTATAAAAATTTTTGCCTATAGAAATATTGCAGCCATAATCACAGTAAAATGGCGCAGTAATAACCGGTTCATCTTTCATGCTTCCAATGATCTGTCTCAATAATTCCTGCTGTCTTTTCGTATCAGACGGCCTGCAGTTATTAAACTCATAGCACAGATCCGCACAGCGTGTTCTTGCTTTTACAATTTCCTTATCATAATTTGCGTCATAAAGATATCCGTTTTGCGCTTTTTCCCATTCAGTCATTGCTCTGTCTCCTTTACATTTTAACCATTCTTTTCATATACAAAAGCGGATATGGACCGCCTTCTTCATCATGATCCGTTCTTTTATAAGTTTCAAATCCCATATGCTCATAAAAACCAACTGCCTGGGGATTTTGCTCATTCACAGTCAGCTCCTGTATCCCATAATTCTGGATACCATACAAAAGCAGCTGCTTTCCAAGCCCTTTCCCCCGTTCTCCTGGCGCAAGGAACAGCATTTTCAGACGGTAATCTTCCACTCCCATAAATGCAGCTGGCTCACCAGATCCATTGACCGCAACGATCAGACTCTGTACACCTTTTAACGCCTGAGGAACATATCCCTTTATCTTTTCCATTTCTTCCCTGAAAAGAAAATCGTGGGTTGCCCTGACAGACTCTTCCCACACCATTAAAAGCTGTTCCACAAGCAGCTCTGTCCGTTCTTTCACTTCATATATCTTCATATATCTTCATACCCGCTTCACTATCTCCTCATAAAATTTCTTTACAAAGGTCTCTCTCATATTTTTCATAATGTACTTTTCCAGCTGGAACTTCAGATAATTTACGGCCTTGTGGATGCACTGCCGGTATACCAACAGACAATATCGCTTCCAGACGATATTCCTTTGGATAACCTAAAAAATCTCTTAAATACTCTTCTGTTGTCCGTCCATCAGGCGCCTGTCTTAAACGGCCCTGGATCCAGCAGCTGCCAAGTCCCAGATCTTCTGCCATATTGTGCATGTTGGACATGACAATAGAACAGTCTTCTGTCCATACATCCGTCTTCCCCGGATCTGCGATCACAACAATAGCCGCAGACGCACCTGCCAGCATTTTCGCAGAACATACACGGCACTCCGACATCTTCTCTAATGTTTCTTTCTTCTGCACCACGATCAGTTCCCATGGCCGGATATTCCGTCCAGAAGGCGATAACAGGCCCGCCTCAACAATAGCCTCCAGCGCTTCTTTCGAAACTGTCTCCTTCTTATACTGCCTGATACTCCTCCTGCGTTTCAAAAGCTCCAAAAAACTCATCAATATAGCCTCCCATTAACAATCTATCTATTACTCTTCCTCAGGATAAGTAAGCCCCCAGGACTTTCTAAACTGAGTCATCAGATCCATTACATCTTTTGTATAGTCCAAATGCATGCAGGATGTATCCCCGTCAATGGCCTTTTCCATATCAGAAAGCTCATAAGCCAGCGCATCCTCATGTGCCCCGGCCTTTATCTCCTGCACCTCTCCGCTTTCTGCATCCACGATTTTCGCTTCCCAGGCTCTTGGATATTCCATGACCTCAATATAGCCCTTTTCACAGGATACCATACCACGCTTTGGCTGCTTGGAATGCATAGACAGCATCACCGTAGCCATCTGTCCCTCTTTGTTGCTTAAAAGCAGTCCCGCCTGCTCATCTACCCCAGTAGGCGCAGCCTTCATCTGGGACAATAACTGATCCGGCTTGGAATCCATAAACCAGCGGATAAAAGAAAGCGCATACACCCCAATATCCAACATAGCGCCGCCTGCCAGGTTCCGGTTAAAAAAGCGGTTTTCCATGTTATATTCCTTAAAACTGCCAAAATTCATGGTGATCAGATTTACTTTTCCCAGCTTTCCAGACTCTAAAATCTCCTGCAGTTTCTTATAAACCGGCATATGGAAAATGGTCATGGCCTCCGCAACAATAACCCCTTTCTTCTCTGCCAGTTCCAGCGCCTCATCCAACTCTTCCCCATTCAAAGTAATAGATTTCTCCACCAGAATATGCTTCCCATTCTCAATGGCCTTCTTCATAAACTGGATATGAGTATTATGAGGCGTTGTAATATAGATCACATCCACTTCCGGATCCGTAAACATTTCATTATAATCCTTATAAACCTTACCGATCCCGTACTTTTCCCCAAACTTTACTGCCTTTTCATACGTCCTGTTTCCCACAGCATAAAGCTTTTTTCCATTTTTTTCCAGCGCTGCTGCCATTTCATTGGCGATCACACCTGTTCCCAGTACCGCCCAGCGGATCTCTCTCATTTTACGATCTCCTTCCTATTCATAAAAATCATTCACCGCCATTGTACCACTTTCGTACCTACAGCACACCTCCCTTTTTCCTCTCTTTCCTGTTCAGCACAGCCATATATCCCACACACAAAAGCAGCTGTACAACAGATGATACAGGAGTGGCAAGCCCGATCTTAAACAGTGACGTACCTGACTGAATGCTCATAAAATAGGATACTGGCACACGAACACCAAACGCCCCTGCAATTCCCTGTAACATAACAAATTTTGTCTGGCCAATTCCATTGTAAAACCCTGTATAGCAGAAGAAAATTGCCGTAAACATACAGTCAATGGAATAGGCACGTAAATAATCGGCTGCAGCCAAAATAACACTTTCATCCGATGAGAAGATCCCCGCCATGGCGTCTCCATGGAAATAAGAAAGGAAAAACATTCCCAGACCGACCACAAAAGAAACCGCCGCTCCATAATGAAGGGCCTTTTGGGCCCGGTCCATCCGTCCTGCTCCGTAATTCTGGGCTACAAAAGCAGACATAGACTGCATAAAAGCAGATGAAATCAGCATAATAAAGGCACATACCTTCTCAGCCACTCCCACACCTGCAGAAGCGGTCACACCCATGGTATTCACAATTGCCAGGATAATAAGAAAGGAAATACTTACCAGCAGATCCTGCAATGCAATGGGCGCTCCAAGCCCCGCCATTTTCTTAAGCAATACCTTATTAATCCTTACATTTTCTCTCTTAAACACAAAAGGAAGCTGCTTTTTTCTGATAAACCCAAAAGACACAACCACACTGACCACCTGGGCAAAAACCGTAGCGCAGGCTGCTCCCTCTGTTCCCATATGAAAACCGGCACAAAGCACCAGATCACCCACAATATTACACACACAGGCAATGGCAACCGTCAAAAGCGGCGTCTTAGAGTCCCCGATCCCTCTAAAAATACAGCCGATCAGGTTATATGCCACAATAACGACCATGCCGCCTCCGCAGATTCTTACATACGCAACTGTCTTATTAAATGCTTCCTCCGGCGCATGCATAATACTGCTGATCTGAGGAGCAAAAAATACCAGCAGAACCGTCAGAAACACTGCGATCCCCGCAAACATCACCAGGGCCGTTCCTACTGTTTTTCCCCCTTCTTCCTTCTTTCCGCAGCCAATCTGCTGTCCTAAAAGTACAGTGGTCCCCATGGCAAAACTGCTGATCAAATTCGTCAGCGTCATCATGATCTGAGAACCCGTAGAAACCGCTGACACATCCGCAGAAGACGCAAATTTTCCTACCACCAGCAGATCCACAGCACCATACATGGCCTGTAAAAACAAGGCAAACAATACCGGCATTGCAAACAAAATAAGAGGCTGTAAGATCTTCCCTTCCGTAAATGTCGTATTTCTTTCCATTATACTTTTCCTCCTTCTTCACATTAAAAAAGCCGGATAAGAAGCAGGTATCTCAACCTGCCATCTTATCCAGCTATTGTTTCAAATAATAATATCGAACAACTTGCCCTCCGATGAACGTTCCACAGTATACTATAAAAAGCACCAAACGTCAACCGGTAGTTCTATATCTTTCGCTTAAATCGTTACAATTAATCTCTATCATTCAGATATCCCGGTTCATTATAAATAAGCGCCATAAACTCCACATCAGAATCAGAATTATTCTCAATGCTATGATACTGACCTACTTCAATAACGCAGCAGTCGCCAGGACCAACCTTAGTCACAGACTTGTCATTATCAATAAAATCTGCCTCGCCCTTTAAAATATAATAAGGCTCAGTGTCATGTACATGCTGATGCCAGCCTACACTTGCACCTGGAGGAAGAACTACCTTTGCGTACAGTCTGCCGTGTCCTAACAACTCCTCTTTCGATACAATGTGATGAACGTAAGCCGTTCCCTTACCTCCGCCTAAATGTTCCACTTCCAGAACGTTGTCTTTACGAATCATGGTCATGTCCTCCTGTTGAATAAAATCCTGAAGCAATTTGAAACACCTTACTGCTTATATTTTCTCATTATACCCCATTTTTCTCACTTTTCCAAGAACAAGGTCCAACTTTTCTCACCAAATCGTTTCATTTTGCACCACCCGATCATCAATTCTGATCCATAGAACAAAAAAAGGAGGTTCACTCCCTGTATACCCAGGCCGTCATCTTACTTGTCAATTGTCCACATCCCCGGTGCAGCTGTCCGAATGTAGCGGACGCAGTCCGATACAGGCGAACAGGTGCATGTCGAAAGCCAGTGGACAATGACAAGTAATATGAAAGGCCGTTACTTACGCGAAACCGTTGCTCCCGGTACAATTTCTTACTTCCTCCAGAAATCTTCTCATCTTAAGAGCATCTTTCATCCCCGACGTCTCAATCCCAGAACTCACATCCACCCCAAAAGGCCGCAGTCTCATCACCGCATCCCCCACATTCTCAGGGTCCAGCCCTCCAGCCAGAAAATAAGGCCTTTTCACATTTTCCAGTAATTTCCAGTTAAACACCTTCCCATCACCGGCGCCAGCATCAAACAGCACAAAATCCGCCTTAGTCTTCTCTCCACTCTCCACATCCGCCTCAGCCTTCACCCGAACCGCCTT
>CAVDQU010000034.1:0-14954 GCA_963611035.1 Agathobaculum sp. | reverse complement strand
CCTTTATAATAAGCCTGTCTCCAGCAATCTCCCTCAACCGCCGTATATACGCCTCATCCTCTACCCCATGAAGCTGCGCCACATCAATAACCCCTTCATTCAAAAGATCCGCCACACACTCCACAGCCTCATTCACAAACACCCCTACAGCCTTCACAGCAGGATCCAACATCCCCTTAAGCACTCTCGCCTGCTCCTTAGAAACGCATCTGCGACTCTTCTTCGCAAACACGAATCCAATATACTCCGGCTTCAACTCATTCACAGCCAGAATATCCTCCGGCCGCGTCATTCCGCATAACTTCACTCTGGTCATATACTCAACTCCTCAGCGCCACCAGCTTCCCCTTCTTATCCGCAGCCCTCATCAGCGCCTCCCCAATCAGCACCGCATCAGCCCCGATCTCCCGCAGCTTCCTCACATCCTTCTCATCCCGTACACCACTTTCCGAAACAAAAAGCACATCCTCCGGTATCATACTGCGCAGCTTCCTGCTGTTTTCCGTATCCACAGAAAAATCCTTCAAATTCCGGTTGTTCACCCCGATCATCCTTGCCCCCGCTGCAACAGCCATTTCCACCTCTGCCTCATCATGAGCTTCCACCAAAGCCGAAAGCCCCAACTCATCGCAAATGCCCCGATACTCCTTCAGCTGCTCCTTCGACAAAATCGAACAGATCAAAAGCACCGCACTGGCCCCAAGAACCTTCGCCTCATAGATCATATACTCATCAACGGTAAAATCCTTCCGCAAGCAGGGAATCCCCACACTCCCAGCAATCTCCTTCAGATAAGCATCACTCCCCAGAAACCATTTCGGCTCCGTCAGCACAGAAATACAGTCAGCTCCCGCCTCCTCATACTCCTTTACGATCTTCAAATAAGGAAAATCCGGTGCGATCAGCCCCTTAGAGGGGGACGCCTTCTTGCACTCGCAGATAAACGAGATCCCAGGTTTCCCCAGCGCCTTCTCAAAAGCAAAACTTCCAAGTCCGCTCTCTCTTCCAAGTTCAAATGCCCGCCTTCTCACCTCATCCGCAGACACCTTTCCCTTTGCATACGCCACCCGTTCCCTGGCATGATCCGCCAGCTGATCCAAAATCGTCATATTATATTATTCCACCTCTCTCTTACTATGTCCTCTAGGAGTCTTTCCTGCACCTGCCTTTGCGGCTGATTTTCTGCCAGCTGCACCCGAATTTCATCAACGTACGCACCGCGTACGCCTCAGAAATTTGGGCGCAACTGACAAAAAATCTTCTCGTAAAATCAGGCACAGAAAGATTCCTAGAGAACATTGCTTACCTCAATCAACTTCTCCAGTGTATCCAGCGCCCTTCCAGAATCGATCAGTTCTGCTGCCAGTGCAATACCAGCCTTCATATCTTCCGCTTCCCCTGCAATATACAAAGCAGCGCCTGCATTCATCAGAACCGCATTTCTCTTATGGCCTTTCTCACCTCTTAAAATAGACCTTGTGATCTCTGCGTTCTCAGCCGGAGTGCCTCCCTTAAGATCATCCTTTGTGCAGCGCTCAAAGCCAAACTCCTCTGGTGTGATCACAGAAGTCCGGTACCAGCCGTCCTTGATCTCACAAATGGTAGTAGGCGCACTTAAAGAGATCTCATCTAACTTATCCTGACCATAAACAACCATACCTTTTTTAATTCCCAAACTAACCAGAACTCTTGCCAACGGCTCAACCAGATACTCATCATAAACACCTAACAGCTGCATAGTTGGTGTTCCCGGATTAGTCAGCGGTCCTAAAATATTAAATACAGTCCTAAATCCCAGTTCTTTTCTTATAGCACCTACATACTTCATAGAAGTGTGGTATTTCTGTGCAAAGAAGAAGCACATTCCCACTTCTTTCAAAAGCTTTCTGCAAAGATCCGGACTCTGTTCAATATTAACCCCCAGAGCCTCTAAACAGTCTGCAGTTCCGCACTTAGAAGACGCCGCTCTGTTTCCATGTTTTGCCACTTTCACACCGCCTGCAGCAGCCACCAGCGCCGCAGTAGTAGAAATATTAAAACTTCCTGCATTATCACCGCCAGTACCAACGATCTCAAACAGGTCCATATCTGTTTCCACCTTGGTAGCATGATCCCTCATAGCCGCTGCACAGCCTGCAATCTCATCTGTTGTCTCCGCTTTGGCACTTTTGGTAGAAAGAGCAGCCAGAAATGCCGCATTCTGGGTAGGTGTAGTCTCACCGCTCATGATCTCATTCATCACAGTGTATGCTTCCTCATAACTAAGGTCACCTTTATTCACGATTTTTACAATAGCCTCTTTGATCATTTTCATTACCTCCTGATATTTTTATAATAAGAAATTCCCTATCATCCTCTTCCCATCCGGCGTCATGATCGACTCCGGATGAAACTGCACCCCATAAATCGGATACTCCACATGCTGCACCGCCATGATCTCCCCATCATCGGTAACCGCAGTCACCTTCAGCACCTCCGGCATAGTCTCAGGATCAGCCGCCAGGGAATGATACCTTGCTACAGGAGCTTTCTTCGGGCATCCTTTAAACAATAAGGACTCCGTATCAAAAGTCACCTCCGACTGCTTCCCATGCATCAGTTCCTTCGCATACGTAACAGTAGCTCCAAAAGCCGCACAGATCGCCTGATGCCCCAGGCATACCCCCAGCACTGGTATCTCTTTCCCCAATGTTTTCGCCACGTCCACGATCACCCCGGCATCTTCTGGTCTTCCAGGCCCCGGAGAAAGGATGATCCGCTCCGGCTTTAACTGCCGTATCTCATCCACCGTCATCTCATCATTTCGGATCACCTTAATATCCGGGTTGATCTCCCCGATCAGCTGATAAAGGTTATAGGAAAAACTGTCATAATTGTCGATTAATAAGATCATAATTCTTCCTCCTGCGCCATTTCCAGTGCCTTTAATGCAGCTCTGGCCTTATTTAAACACTCTTCAAACTCTTTCTCCGGATCTGAATCTGCCACGATCCCGGCTCCGCTTCTTACAAACACTTTGCCATTTTTCTTATATGCAATTCGGATGGCAATACAGGTATCCATATTCCCTGTAAAATCAATATATCCAATGGCTCCCCCGTAAATGCCACGCTTGTTATTTTCCAGTTCCCCGATCAGCTGGCATGCACGGATCTTCGGCGCACCGGATAAAGTTCCTGCCGGAAGCACAGCCTCAATGGCATCCAGCGCATCATGCTTCTCATCAATCTCCCCACGCACTGTAGACCCAATATGCATTACATGGGAATACCGCTCAATAGAATGAAGCTTTTCCACCTTCACAGAACCAAACTTACTGATCTTTCCCAGGTCATTTCTTCCCAGATCCACTAACATATTGTGTTCTGCCAGTTCCTTCTTATCTGCCAGAAGTTCTTCCTCTAACGCCTTATCTTCCTCTTCCGTCTTTCCTCTCGGCCTTGTTCCCGCCAACGGGAAAGTATGGAGCACTCCATTTTCCAGTTTTACCAACGTCTCCGGTGAAGCCCCAGCTACTTCCACGTCCGTTCCCGCAAAATAAAACATATAAGGGGATGGATTCAAGGTCCGAAGCACCCTGTATGTGTTTAACAAACTTCCTTCAAACGGAGCACTCAACCGGTTGGAAAGCACGATCTGGAAAATGTCTCCTTCCCGGATATAATGCTTTGCCTTTTCCACCATAGCACAATACTGTTCCCTGTTAAATAAAGGTGTTACCTCCCCGGTCAGCTTACCCCCTGGTTCCTGCTTTTTCTCCCCTTTCTTTAAAAGCCCCGCCAGCTGTTTTAGCTCCATAACCGCCTTGTTATATCCCACTTCCACATCATCTAAGGACATATTGACCATTAAAATGATCTTCTGTTTTACATGGTCAAAGGCGATCACCTTGTCAAAAAGCATCAGATCCACATCTTTAAAATTTTCCGTATCCTCTACCTTACATCTTACCGCCGGTTCACTGTATCCCAGATAATCGTAGGAGAAATATCCCACCAGACCGCCGGTAAAAGACGGCAGATAATCAAATCTGGGGCTCTTGTGATCCGCCAGGATCTGCCTTAAAAATGCAGACGGATCATTTGTTTTTACAGTAAAACTGCCTGCTTTCATCTCTCCGTCCCTGCAGGTGATCTCCATTTTGGGATCAAATCCCATAAACGTATACCGGCCCCATTTATCATTTGCCATGGCTGATTCCAGCATATAGCAGTGGGTGGAAACATTTTTAAGGATCTTCATGGTTTCAATGGGTGTTGTAAAATCCGACAGCATCTCGCAGCTTACCGGCAGTACCCGGTATTTTCCCTCTGCCGCGATCTTTTTCACATCTTCCAGTTCCGGTAAAAACTTCATAGCATGACCTCCTTATGATCCTGTTACCTTCTGCCAGAGAATTTCTGTGCCAAAACACTCATCCCCAAACGCGCCATTGGCGCGTTTCCATGTGTCTGACAACAAAAAAGTCCCTGACAGAATACTCCTATTCTGTCAAGGACGAATACTATTTCTCTAAAATATGATCCGCGGTGCCACCTTGATTCACGGTATAAACCGAACGCTTAGCAGGATACAACCATATCCCTGGCAAATGACGTCTGCCTGCAACGTCGCAGAATACTCAGCATACCCACCAGACAATATCTAAATCCTATGCTTTTGACTGCGCCCTCAGCGGTCCATTTGACTATGTGTTTCTTACCTGATTCCATCACCACAGGCTCTCTGTAAAGGCATCATAGCCGTTATCTCCGCTTCAACGGTTTGATGTATTAAATTAGTTAGATGATATCACAACATACTTATCAAGTCAACATTTTACTATGAACTTTATATGCATTTTTTATAGATGCTGAATCCGTTTCTTCCGCCTTGTTTCACCTGATAGAGGGCTATATCTGCATGTCGGTAAAGTTCCATAAAATTAGTTCCATGATCCGGTGCAAAAGCGATACCGACACTGATCGTAATACCATTGCCATTCAGCTGCGGTATTCGCAGGCTCCTTACCTCTTCGATCAGTTTCTTCACTCTGTTCTTTGCAATATCCATGCTCTTGATCTCACGGATCAGGACCATAAACTCATCACCACCGATCCGTCCCACAATATCCTGTTCGCGGAACTGCCGGTAAAGCAGGCGTCCAAAGATCTTTAATACCTCATCTCCCATCAGATGCCCATACGTATCATTAACCTGTTTAAAATAATCTATATCCATGATAAGAAAACCGCTGTATTTCTCTTTTCCCTTATCTTCCAGATACTTTTCAATCATATCCTGAGTCGTTTTTTTGTTGTAAAGACCGGTAAGTGCATCTCTTTGAGCGCGTTTCAAAAGCCTTGCTTTTTCCTTACGGTTTTTGTAAAGGATAAAACTGATAAAAACTGCTACCGATATTCCGAAAGCAACGATGAAAACAATCTCATACTCACGTATGAAGTCATAAGACGCTTCTGCTACCCTGACAGGCACGATATAGCACATCATCCAGTCATTGATCTCAAGAGGTGTATAAGCCATGTAATAGCTGACTTTTTTTCCTTCAGACAGCTTAAATTGACAGATTCCTTCTTTCCCTGTTGCAAAGTCATCTTTTATATCTGTCGTCAACACATACCGTCCTTTAAAATACTCAAATAAATTCTTTAACTGTTCCTCCTGTTCCCCTTCTGTATGCACTCCATCATAAGTAACTACCGTTCCATTTTTATCCGTAATAAGACTATAACCATTTCCATCAAACAAATCATCAAACATCATCCTGCTCAAGGCTGTTACATTATAGGATCCGCCCAGAATTCCTATCACCTTGTTTTCTTTATAGACCGGCACTCCGATCACAACTCTTACCTCATGATCTACGCTGCTCTCTATAGGATCGCTTAAGATTCTTTTCCCTTCTAAAGCTTCTTTAAAATAGTTTCTGTGAGATACATTTTTGGTCTCTCCCGTATCATAATGAGCTGTGCCATCCGGCTCAATCAGCGCCACACGTTCCAGATCTGTTCTATTGCAGATTGTGATCAGCATATCCTTATTTTTCTCTGATAACAATGGATCATCCTTCGACATCTCTTCTGCTATCTCACCCAGATACTGATAATGAATATCTAAAATCATCCGCAAATGCTCACTCTGACGCGAAACATTGTTCATCATGGTCTGCCTGGAGCTTCTTCCTACAGAAGTCTGTATGCATCCAAAAAACAGTAAGATTGCAAGCACCACGGCCATCATAAACAGCCCCACCGCAACCACATAACTATTTAACCGGATATATCGCTTTTTCATCTTTCACCCCCTCCTCACAGAAACTCATACTGTCTCCATATATGTCTTTACATGATTGTAGCATATGAGGGGTGGAAAATCTACCAGATTTATGCTGCAGTCTGCTAATTCTCCAATCCTTGTTCAAGGACCCGAACTGCCGCCTGCACCTGGTTATCTTCCTGCGGTGTAACTACTGCCTGGCTCTTTAAATTCTCATCTAACTCTACTTCCACATCCGGGTCAATGCCTTTTCCGTGAAGGTCAAAACCACTTGGAGTATAATAATGGGCGGTAGTGATCTTAATGGCAGATCCGTCTCCCAGCGGGATCAAATTCTGTACAATGCCCTTACCATAGCTGGTCATTCCCACAACTACAGCCTTTTTATAGTCCTTTAAAGCACCTGTAAATACCTCTGAAGCACTGGCAGAGTTTTCATTGACTAAGATCGCGATAGGCACATCCACCTCATGTCCGTCAGAAGCGGTATAGGTATCTCCGTCCCCGTTCTTATCGGCTGTATATACGATCAGTGTCTTTCCGTCGCCTTTTTCAAAATCTTTCATATCATCCGGCAAAATATAATCTACCATGGCAACGGCGCTGTCTAAAATACCCCCTGGATTGCTTCTAAGGTCGATGACTAACTGCTTCATTCCCTGTTTTTCCAGCTCATCAATGGCCTTTTCAAACTGCTCCACTGTTACCGCGTCAAACTCACTTACTGCCACATAGCCTACATTGTCAGCTAACATCTGGGACTCTACCGTAGGAACCTCGATCTTCCGTCTGGTAAGGGTCATATCCATATAGGTGTCTGTATCTGCCCTGTATACTGTAATCTGCACATCGGTGCCTTCTTCACCTTTAATATAATTACTTACCAACACATCCAGACTTTCCCCTGCTACCAGGGTATCTCCTACCTTGTATACAATATCCCCTGGTTTCATACCAGCCTCTAAGGCCGGTGAACCTTCAAATACCTTTACAATGGTACAAAGTCCTGTTGTCTTATTCTGGCTGAGCATAGCACCGATACCGGAATAGCTTCCATTTGTGCTGTCCTGAAGAGCCTTAAAATCATCTGCATTATAATATACAGAATAAGGATCATTTAAACCTGCCATCATGCCCCGGTAGATATAATCTTCTACCTCTGTGGCATCCTCATCATACAAAAATACCTGATCAATGATGCTCTGTATCATCTGCATTTTTGAAGATACTTTTTTAAGATCTGGCTTTGTGGCCTTTTCTCCGTCTGTGATGCCCAGAGCACCATTTCCCGTCCCTGAAGATGATTCTGTCCGGATCACTTTTCTGCCTGTAATATAGATCCCGGCAGATACGCCTACTACTAAAAGCACAGCCAGTGCCATGATCAGGGCGCCTGTTAAAACACCGGCCCAGAAATGACCGCCCTTTCGTCCTTTCTTTCTGTCAAAATCATCCTGGAACTCTTCTCTGTCCTGCTCTCCCACTGCTTTTTGTCTCCTATCTGCCTGTACGCCAGGTGTCTTTTTGTTATTCACAGCCTATGCTGTTTTTTCCTGTAAAATGCCCCATTCGGGCACTGTCATTTACGGACTTACATAATTGCTTGGATTTACATAACTTCCGCCGGAACGGATACCAAAATGCAGGTGGGAACCGGTGGAATATCCGGTGGAACCTACTCTTGCAATGGTCTGTCCCTTTTTTACGGTCTGTCCCTTGCTGACAAGAAGCTGGGAACAGTGCATATAAACGGTGCTGACGCCGCCGCCATGATCGATCATAATATAATTTCCCGCTGAATAGCTGTATGTAGCGATCACTACCTCACCATCGGCAGCCGCCACAATGGAAGCTCCGGTACTGGCCGGAATATCGATACCCTGATGATTGCTGGAAGCGCCTTTGGTAGGCGACTTTCTTCCCCCAAAACCAGAACTGATCCGTCCACTGGAAGGACATGGCCATTTAAAGCTAATATTCCCAAGATTTGTTACCTTATACGTCTTTTTCTGGGCTTCTGCCTTCTTTCTGGCCTCTTCTTCCTTACGCTTCATCTCCGCCTCAATGGCCTTCATCTGGTTTTCCTGGGCTTTAATATCTGCATCATACTGGTCAATGCTGCTCTGGGCTGCACCGATCTGGCTGTTATAAGAAGAAAGCTCCTTCTGTTTGGAACTCATCAGTTCTTTTACAGATGCCTGCTTAGCCTCTGTAGAATCCTGAAGTTCTAACAGATTTGCATGCTCTGTCTCTAAGTCCTGTTCCTTCTGGTTCACCTTTTCCCTTGTGGCCTGGTACTCTTTTAACATTTTCCGGTCATAAGTAGCGATCTGGCTTGCATACTCCGCCCGGTTCAACAGCTGGGACGCATCTTTTGAAGTCATAATGCTGTCCGCAAAGCTGACATTACCATTTTCATACATATACTGGATACGCAGCTTCATAGAAGCATACTGCTCTTTTTCCACAGCCTTCGCTTCTTCCAACTCCGCCTTTGTATCCTGGATCTGGCTTTCCTTTGCCGAAATATCCCTCTCTAACTGGCTTAATTCTGCATCCAGAGAAGTCAGTTTCTTATCCAGCTCCTTTACATAAGCTGCTGCGTCGGATTTTAATCCTTCTAACTGTTTTAATGTATCCTGGACCTTTTTCTTTTCTTCCTGAAGGGAAGACATTTTATTTTTGGCATCCTTCAGGTCTGCATTGGTAGCATAGGAAGAAAAAACGCAGCTAAAGCCAAGAACGCAGCCCAGTCCAAGAGCCAGAATTTTATTTCTTCGGTTCTTCATCCTGTTCCTTCCTCTCTTATACACGCAGATGTCTCTGAATAGTCAGGAAACTGACGATCACACCAATACCAACACCTAAGCCCATAGCTGATGCCGCCATAAAAGGAAAGATCTGTCTTAATGGCAGAAGCTCAAATAGCCCGGTTATCATCTCATAGTTGGTATTCAGATACACCAGTCCCCGTTTATAAAGGACCACCATAGCAGCTAAGGGGATGACTGCCCCGAAAAAGCCTAAAAGCACACCTTCTACAATAAAAGGAGCCCGGATCATAAAATTGGTCGCGCCAATATAGCGCATGATCTCATTTTCCCGTCTTCTGAAAGCGGCTGCTACAGAGATGGTATTGCTGATCAGGAAAATGGCAACTGCCAGCAGTACGCCGATGATAACAGCGGATAACGCCCCGATCATCTTTCCTGCATTGGTAAATCCTGCTACCAGCGCGCTGGAATAGCGGACCTTGCGCACCCCTTCTATAGCTTCCAGCCGCTTTACGATCATATCCTGGTTGGAGATATCTTTTAAATATACCTCATAGGAAGCAGAATTTGCCAGAGGATTATCTGCCTCAAAGCCGTCTGCCAATTCTTCCATTCCCTCAAAATATTCGCTTTTAAAAGATTCCCAAGCTTCCTCAGCAGAGATATATTTTGCTTCCCGAACTTCGCTCCAGCTTTGTATCTGCTCGCCAATCGCCTGTATCTTATCTTCTTCCATTCCCTCATCAAAAAATACGGAAATGCCTACAGTCTCTTCCGCGACCCTGGCTCCGTGCTGCACATTGGCTATCATGGAAAAAAACAGACAAAATAAAAAAATACATGCAGAAATGGTTGCCACAGACGCTAGGGAAAACCATATATTCCTGCATATATTAATAACGCCCTGTTTCAGGCAATATAAAAATGTACTCATTTACTCTTATGCCTTTCCGGCGGTTCCAGGTTGTTTCTAGCTCCTGAAGCCGCCCTCATCTCTGATGACTTCCCCCCGTTCCATGGTAATGACCCTTTTATTCATCTCAGCTACCATTTCCTGACTGTGAGTCACTACAATAACTGTGGTCCCCCGCTGATTGATCTCATCTAAAAGGTTCATGATCTCATGGGTATTAAAACTGTCCAGGTTTCCTGTAGGCTCATCTGCCAGAAGCACCTCCGGCTTGTTGATCAGCGCTCTTGCAATAGCCACTCTCTGCTGTTCACCGCCAGACAACTGTCCCGGGTATGCCTTGTATTTGGATGAAAGGCCTACCAGGCGCAGCATCTGGGGAACAGTCTCACGAATGGTTCTTGAGGGCACGCCAATCACTCTCTGGGCAAAGGCCACATTTTCAAATACAGTCCGATCTTTTAAAAGGCGGAAATCCTGAAAGACAACACCTAACTTTCTCCTGTATTTGGGAACATATCTGCGGGGCATCTTCCCTAAGTCCATATCATTGACCACAATACGTCCCTTAGTAGGATCAAGTTCCTTCATCAGGAGCTTGATCAATGTACTCTTTCCGGAACCGCTGCGGCCTGTGATAAATACAAACTCCCCGTCCTCAATAGTTAAAGACAGGTCACGGATGGCTTTGCTGCCAGTTCCATAGGATTTACTTACATGACTTAATTCTATCATTTTCTAATTTTCTCTAACTTTCCGCTTATGGATCAAAGCCATTTATCATTAATAATCAAGGCTCTCCATGTACTTCATGTACTTGGCAACCATAAGGGCGATCTTAAAGGTGATCGCGTCCTCAAAGACACGAAGATCAAGACCTGTGCTCTTCTGCAGCTTGTCCAGACGGTAAACCAGAGTATTTCTGTGGATGTACAGCTGTCTGGAGGTCTCAGATACGTTTAAGCTGTTCTCGAAGAATTTATTAATAGTAGTTAAAGTTTCTTCATCGAACTCGTCCGGAGACTTGCCGTCAAATACTTCCCGGATGAACATCTTGCATAACGGGATCGGAAGCTGGTAGATCAGACGGCCAATACCTAAGTTGCTGTACGCGATCACGTTCTTGCTTGCGTAGAAGATCTTACCTACATCCAGAGCCATTTTTGCTTCTTTGTAGGAACGGGAAACTTCCTTGATATCGTTGATCACAGTACCATATGCCACGCGTACCTTGGTCATAGCTTCTGTATTTAACATGTCTAAGATCATGTTTGCAGTCTTATCTAACTCTGCATAGGACTCGCCCTGGCGCACTTCCTTTACAAGGATGATGTTCTTTTCATCTACAGCTGTGATGAAATCCTTTGTCTTGGAAGCAAACAGGCTGCGTACAGTCTCTAATGCATTTACATCTTTTTCATTGTGGGTCTCGATAATGTATACAACACGTTTTACATCTGTATCAATGTGCAGCTTCTTTGCACGGTTATAGATATCAACTAACAGCAGGTTGTCAAGAAGCAGGTTCTTGATAAAGTTGTCTTTATCAAAACGCTCTTTGTAAGCAACAAGCAGGTTCTGGATCTGGAACGCTGCCAGCTTTCCTACCATATATACGTCATCGCTGGCACCTTTTGCCAGTAAAATATACTCTAACTGATGCTCATCAAACACCTTAAAGAATTGGTATCCCTGGATCACCTGGCTGTCTGCCGGTGAATCTACAAATGCCAGAATGGAGCTTTCAGACTCTTCTGCATCTGTAAAGGTAGATGCAAGTACCTTTCCTTCTGTGTCACATATTCCTAAATCAATTCTTGTGATTCCCTTTAATCCATCCAATGTGGTCTGAAGTATCTGATTTGAGATCATTATGCTCTCTCCTTTTCTTCTTATTGATTTAATATCTCTTTGGAATCTTTTTATGAACATTGCCATGGAAATCCATGGTTGAGTTACTGTTTTCCCTATTTTCATATTTTAATGCAAAATAACAAAAAAAGCAAGAGAGTTGTAAACTCTCCTGCTTAGTTTTACTGTCGTTTTTGACAGAGGTCTTTCCATATTTCCGCTAAATATTAGTTAATGATAACAGCCTCTGTTTCTTTATCAAAGATATGAACCTTATCCAGATCCATAGCCAATTTTACAGTATCGCCAGGTCTTGCAGTGGTACGTGGGTTAACTTTTGCGGTAAAGTTAGCATCATCGATATCGAAGTACAGAAGTACTTCAGAACCTAACATTTCGTATACACGGATCTCGACCTGGAAGGTGCTCTTTGGATTTTCTGCCAGGAATGCTTCTTCATCATGAAGATCTTCTGGACGGATACCAAGAGTAACTACCTTGCCTACATAGCCGGCTTCTTCCAGAGCTTTGCCCTTTGCCTGTGGAAGTGTTAATGTATGTCCGCCGAATGCTAATGTGATATCAGCACCATTCTTAGCCACCTGAGCATCGATCATGTTCATCTGAGGTGCTCCGATGAATCCTGCAACGAACTTGTTGCATGGCTTGTCATACAGATTCTGCGGGCTGTCTACCTGCTGTACCACGCCGTCCTTCATAACAACAATTCTGGTACCCAGTGTCATAGCCTCGGTCTGGTCATGTGTAACATAGATGATGGTTGTTTCCAGTCTCTGATGTAACTTGGAGATCTCAACACGCATCTGGCCTCTTAACTTTGCATCCAGGTTTGACAGAGGCTCGTCCATCAGGAATACCTTAGGGCTGCGGACAATAGCACGTCCCATAGCAACTCGCTGTCTCTGACCACCGGATAAAGCCTTTGGCTTACGGTCTAACAGATGCTCCAGATCCAGGATCTTAGCTGCATCATGTACTTTCTTGTCGATCTCATCCTTTGGAGTCTTTCTTAACTTTAAGCCGAATGCCATGTTGTCATATACAGACATATGTGGATACAGAGCGTAGTTCTGGAATACCATTGCAATATCTCTGTCCTTTGGTTCTACGTCATTCACCAGTTTTCCGTCGATATACAGTTCACCAGAAGAGATATCTTCCAGACCTGCGATCATACGAAGGGTAGTTGACTTTCCACATCCTGAAGGGCCTACAAAGATGATGAATTCCTTGTCAGCGATCTCCAGGTTGAAATCCTTAACTGCCTCAAATCCGTTTGGATATTTCTTAGTTACATTCTTCAGTGATAAACTAGCCATTTACATTTTCCTCCTGCTAAATAAATGTCTTTCCTCCCCAGTTTTTAATGTTTTCCCGGAAGGATTTGTAACTCTTTTTAACTGTCTCTATCATACAGGAAAGTGTATTTTTATTCCATACTGCAAATCCACAAAATCCAAATTTGTTATTTAGCTAAAATGTATATTCAATTCAAAAAATGCTGTATCTGTCAAAGATTCCCTTGTTTTTTCTCAAAAAGTTTGGTTATTATGTTAGCTGGTTTTTATCTTCAATAAACCCCTCTCCAAAAACTTCACGGGCGTCACTGACGATAAAAAATGCCTTCGGATCGTATTCTGATACGATTTCTTTTATTTCTACGATCTCTTTTCTGGAAACAACACAAAAAAGCATGTTTTTTGTCTCATCTGAGTACATTCCCTTTGCAGAAAGACCTGTTACGCCTCTTCCCATACGGCTCATAATGGCCTCTGAAATTTTTTTATACTGATCTGAAATAATATAGACCTGCTTGGAAAATTTCATACCTTCAATGAGACCGTCTGCCACTTTTCCCATGCAGAAAATAGCGATCAGTGCATAAAGAGCCGGCCGGATGCCAAATACAGTTGCACCGGCTACCACAATGATACCATCTAACAGCTGCATGATCTGGGCTACAGAATAATGAGGGAATTTTGCCCGGATCAGGGCTGCCAGCATGTCCGTGCCTCCGGTGGTGCAGCCGCCGGCCAGAACAAGACCCGTTCCCACGCCTGTGATGATGCCGCCAAAAAGAGCTGACAACAACAGGTCATCTTCTATATACATTCCATCCGGCAAAATGTAAAATGCCACAGACAGCAGTACCGTTGCATACAGTGTCCTTTTGATAAATTTCCAGCCCATGATCTTAAAACCTGCTAAAAACAGCGGGATATTCAAAACCGTATTGGTCACCCACAGCGGCAGGTTCCAAAGCTCCTTTCCAATAATAGCAATACCGGAAACGCCTCCTGTTACCATACTGGCGGGATCAAAAATATTTTTGGTGGCCAGACCAATAAGGACTGTTCCCAAAGTAATGGCTGCATAATCTTTCCATACTTTCTGCATTTTTATGTTTCCTCCTTATCTTATCTAATCTTTCTAACTCGCAAAACACGCTTTGCGAGTTCTGCGAGTTATCGCGGCAGTCGCCAAGGTCTCGTGCAAGCACGGACTTTGGCTCGTTGCTCGCGTAAAAATAAAAGACAGCTGTCATAAACACAACTGTCTTTCTGCTACCCATATTTTATCTGCAGGATCCATTCCTACAAAGGTTTATACCCTTTCTATGGTCTTTTCTGTAATTCTTACTTTTCCTTCTTTTAAAAGACGTCCAACGGCTCTCTTAAATGCATTTTTGCTCATGTTGAACTCTCTTAAAATCGTCTCAGGTCTTGCCTTGTCATTAAACGGAAGAACTCCATCAAATTCATCAATGACCTTTAATACCAGTTCTGCGTCAGATCCCATCTGCAGATAAGAACGCTCCCTTACGCAAAGGTCAAGTTTTCCGTCCTCGCGGACTCTCATAACTCTTGCCTTAACAGTATCTCCTTCACGGAACTTTCCATACATCTCTTTTTTCGGGATCAGGCCGTAATATTTATTATCTACTGCAACAAAAGCGCCGATATTTTCATTGATCTCATAGATCGTACCATTTACCCAGTCTTCTGCTTTGTATGGAGACTCACTGCTCATATGGGAGTAGACCTTCATGGTAGCTGCCAATCTGTGGCTCTTGTCCACATAAAGACATACCAGACATTTCTCTCCTCTTCTTACCGGATGGG
>CAVDQU010000033.1:0-21377 GCA_963611035.1 Agathobaculum sp. | reverse complement strand
AAAAGGTCTAAAATCCGACGCAAGCTTGCTTGCAGGAGGATTTTTGAACTTGGGACCCGCCAAAAACATGAGTAAGTAGCCATTTTTTGAAGAAAAATGAGATCGTTCAGGAATTGGGGATGAGCGGGGCTTATATGAAATGGATCCTGGAAAAACAGCTTAAAGCGTTTTATGAGGAGCTGAAAAGCTGATAGCAGCGTGTGCCTGATGGCGCAGGCAGAATGTGCTACATAACAAGAAGAACGCCTGGCGCTCCTGTGAATGTTCAAAGAAGAAATCTTTGGGATCAGGAATGTGAGGCGTTCTTTTATGTTTTTTTTGCTATTTTACAGTTCTTTGCCAGTCAGCATCTTGTAGCTCTGGAGATACTTATCAATGGTCTTCTGGACAACATCCTCTGGCAGTGTCCAGTCATTTCCTGGATGGGAGGTCAGCCAGTCGCGGGCAAACTGCTTGTCGAAGGATGGCTGGGAATGACCAGGCTCATAGCCGTCTGCAGGCCAGAAACGGGAGCTGTCCGGGGTAAGCATTTCATCACCCAGAACGATATCTCCATTTTCATCCAGACCAAATTCAAACTTGGTATCAGCAATGATGATGCCTTTGCTTAAAGCGTAGTCAGCGCACTTCTTGTAAAGCGCGATGGTGTAGTCACGCAGTTTGGTAGCGTATTCTTTACCCTTTCCAGGGAAATATTTCTCCAGATGGTCAATGCTCTGCTCATAGGAGATATTTTCATCGTGATCACCGATCTCAGCCTTGGTAGAAGGTGTGAAGATAGGCTCAGGCAATTTGTCAGATTCTTTTAAGCCTTCTGGAAGCTTGATGCCGCATACAGTGCCGTTTTCTTTGTAGCTCTTCCAGCCGCTTCCTGTGATATAACCGCGGACGATGCACTCAAGCGGAAGCATGGTCAGCTTGCGGCACATCATGCTCTTGCCTTCGTATTCAGGAGTCTGGAAAAATTCAGGCATATCTTTTACATTGGTAGAGATCATGTGGTTTGGAAGAATGTCCTTTGTGTAATCGAACCAGAATTTGGACATCTGGGTCAGAACAGTACCTTTCTTGGTCACTGTATTATGGAGAATCACATCAAAGCAGCTGATGCGGTCGGTAGCGACCATGATCAGGCTGTCGCCGTTGTCATAGATCTCACGTACTTTTCCTTCTTTAACTGGCTTCATCTTTCTACCTCACAATGTTTAAATTTGATTTTGAGTTATCTTGTATTGAGTTTCTGTTGACTTGTTTTTTAAGTCTTTCTACCTATAGAATATACGTAAAAATTTTCAAAAATCAATAGTATAATTAATTTTTGTGAAAAATGACGTATGATATATAAGTTACACTAATTAAAAATCATTACTCAAAAAGGTAAAAAGGAAAAAAACCGCTCTGCCAGCCGTCTTGCAGGAATGGAAGTGACCAGTTCCAGGACTACGCAGGCCATTCCTGCAGATAGCAGCAGGTGGTTTATCAGTCCCTGGGAAGAGCATAAACGCAGGGAAAATCCCCGCTTCATAGGCCAGATCAGCCGCAGCCGTCTGTAATTTAGCATATCCAGTGCCAGGTGGGAGGCGTAGGCAATGGCAAAATAGGGGGCTGCATCCGGGTAGATCACATCCATGCAGGCCGTGAGCATGAACATGGCTAACAACGAGTGCATAAAAGAGCGGTGGGGTTGTCCCGAGCCATAGGTACAGATGATGATAAATGCCATGGCACCGGTGAGAAGCCTGGCAATACTGCTGTTACGCATCAGGCGTTCGTAGATACCTACATGAAGTTTATAGTCAGCGAAAATGACCACGGCAGTGACCGCAATAGCTGCTGTCATGATCTTGTCGGCTTCTTTATGGGCCTGAGAGGTTCCTGAGTCAATATCGCTGATCATGCCGCCAATAGCAGCAGCCCCCGCACCAGCCACCAGGGTGGACATGGAGGAGGGCTGCATAACTGCTAAAGCAGCGGATATTCCAATGAAAAAATGTGTTCTTCCAAGCATGTTAAGATTTGGTCCTTATCTAATGGTCTATTTACAATGATTCCCAAATAAAAGGGTATCTTCGATTGTATCTTATCTATGCCTGAAAATCAAATGACGATTCTCTTAAAAATGGTCTTAAGGATCTGGCAAACATTTTAATGGGTCTGTTGTTGTATGCACCTAATGGAAGAGTCTAATGTATGAGCATTCCCGTGCCGAAGCTGTAAAACAGGATGCACCATGGTTTTGCCAGAAGAATGATCAGTATAAATTTCCGTACTGACATATTGATCAGGCCGGAAAAGTAGCATAAATAGTCATCCGGCGCCAGAGGAAGGAGAATGGAAAGGCCGAAAAGCACATCATAGCTTTTGGCTTTCCTGATCCGCTCTGTCCATACGTTATATTTCTTTGAGGGAAACATGGCCTGCACTAACGGGATCCCGTAACGCTTTGCCAGGAAAAATGCGATAATAGAACCAGCGCAGATCCCCAAATAATTATAAACAAATCCGCCTACACTGCCAAAAAGCAAAGCCCCGGCCACGCAGCCGATAAATCCCGGCAGAACCGGAACCACCACCTGAAAGGCTTGTATAAATACAAAAATAAAAGGTGCAAATATCCCAAAGCTGCGTATGTAAGACTGAAATGTGTCAACAGACCGGAAATTGCCCTTAAGACCAGCCTGGAGCATAAACAGACACAAAAGTACGCTGATCACAATAGCACTGTAGGTCAGCCATTTATATAAAACAGATGCTTTCACTGTTAAGACCTCCTTTGTAAAAGCTTTTGCCTAGGTCAAGGATAGAAAATAAATGTGAAGGAAATTTGAACGAAGGCTTAAAAAAGGTATAAGCCTACATTTTAAAATTAATAATCATCATTTTAAAGATATTTTAATTAAAAAACTCATCAAAATGATTATTTTTATTGAAACGTGGAAAAATGATACTATAATAAAAGTAAAGATAGAAACATGGAGAAAGATAGATATGGACGAAAAAAGGTTTGCAATAAAGGAAACAGTGAGCGCAGAAGAGGTAAAAATGCTGCGAAAAAAGCTGGGATTGACCCAGAGAGATTTCGCAGGACTTCTGGGTTGTTCCAAACCAACTGTAGAACGTCTGGAGCGTGAAGGAACGGTCACGAAAGGTCCAATGGCGCTTCTGATGAAATTATTGGATCGGGACGCGGAATATATACAGACCCTTGCGATCCCGCCCAAGGAATTGCCGGTCCGTATGTGGTATATGTATAAGGATACACCATGCACTTTGATCGATGTGGATGAAATGCGAAAAATTGTTCGCATCCGCAATTATGTAGATAATGTTCAATTTAGAGCATTTGGGATCAAAGAAGATCCGACCATTGAGGATTATAATGAATTTTTGGAATCAAGGTGCTTTCCCAGAACAAGGGATAAAATGAAACTGGTACTGCGGGATCTTGGAATTCCATTTTACGATCCATATTTGATCGTCCAGAAAACAGAGGGAAGAATGGCGGAGGATGATTTTTGGCTTAAGATCGAGCGATAGGAGGAGTGACGATGATCGAGCTGTTTGAACAAGATGAGCGGATGCAGGACCGTCAGTCATCAAAGGGAAATCAGCTGAAGTGGGAAAATGAAGGGATTTGGTACAAAGCAGATTATACTGGATACGAAGGGCTGGCAGAGTATATGATCTCTCATTTACTGATAAAATCCACCTTAAAACCAGAAGAGTTTGTGCGGTATGATCTGGAAGAAATCAAGTATAAGCGTCAGGTCTATCAGGGAGTGAAAAGCCGTACTTTTTTATCGGAAGACTGGCAGATCATAACTTTGGAGCGACTGTTTCAGAAAATGTATGGAAACAGTCTGAACCAAATGCTTTGGCAGATGGATGATGCGCAGCAGCGGCTGCGTTTTCTGGAAGAACAGGTGGAACGGATGACCGGTTTAAGAGGATTTGGCATTTATCTGAATAAATTACTTACAATAGATGCCATTTTTCTTAATGAAGACAGGCATACACACAATATTGCTGTTTTAATGAATGGAGCGGGAATGTTTAAATATTGTCCGATCTTTGATAATGGTGGTGGTTTACTGTCGGACACAACGTTGGACTACCCATTGGGAGAAGATACTTTTGACCTTATGGAAACCGTTCGGGCAAAAACGGTAAGTACTGATTTTGATGAGCAGCTGGATGCTTCAGAACATTTGCATGGATGCAATTTAAAGTTTTTCTTTACAAAACGGGATGTGGATGAGTTGTTGGATCAGGCAAAAGGATATTCAGATGAGGTGCGGGAACGGGTACGGACGATCCTGCATCGGCAGATTGATAAATACGCATATTTAAGAGTGAATGACTAAAAATCTCCCGGTATATCTTCTAAATTTAAGATGTACCGGGAGGTTTTATTACACTTCATGATAAAACTCACGTATCATAGGATAAATGGTCTTATATTTCTTATAAACAGGCTCATAGGCTTTTACAGCATCTGGGTCTGGCTCCAGGATGGTGCAGCCGCCTTTTTCTTCTAATACATGGATAAAGGACTGGTAATCCGGGATAATACCTTCGGCTAAGAAAACACTGGATGCGATAGCAAGTGCAGGCAGCAGGTCCGGGTCTTTGTAAACGTGGACGGGAAGTCCCATTACATTGCTTAAGATCTGGCACCAGGCCAGTTCCCTTGCGCCGCCACCGATGATGGAAAGTTTTGCTGCGGGGGTGTTAAACAGCTCCAGGCCATGTCGGATGGAAAATGCCACTCCCTCTAATACACTTCCGGCCATGTCTGCGGCAGAGGTGTTCTGATTTAAACCAAGGAAAGAGGCGCGGATGTGGCTGTCCATAATAGGGAAGCGCTCACCGGTAAGATACGGCAGGAAGAAAACGCCGTGGCTGCCGGGCACATGTCCTTTTAAAAGGTGGGAGATATAGGCAAAATCCGGTTTGTGGTCCAGTTCACGGGATAAAATGCGGGCAATAAAGCGGTGTACATTTCCGCCGTTTAAAAATGGAACTACATTGATATACAGGTCTTTCTGCATGGCAGCCAGGTTAAAACCGCCCCCTTCACTGTTCATGCGGCCCTTTGAAACTGCTGCTACCCAGCTGGAAGTGCCCAGGTTTACATTATATTCCCCAGGCGCTAAAATACCGCTGGCAAGTGTAGTAGCTCCGGCATCTCCGGTGCCTGCGTAAACCTTTGTGCCAGGCAGATAGCCGGTATCAGCGGCCCCATTTTCTGTTATTACGCCTGCAAGTTCATGGGAATGGAGCAGTTTTGGAAATTTGTTCATATCCAGTCCGGCACTGCTTATAAGGCTCTCAGACCATGTTTTATGTTCCAGATCCATAGCGCCAGCTGTAGCGCAGGCTGTCATATCACCGATGAAATTTCCTGTCAGTCTTGCAACCACATAGTCCTTGGAACTGATGAGAAATGCAGCTGCCTGGGCGTAGATATCAGGTTCATTTTCCTTTAACCACAGGATCTTTGCAAGAGGCATGGAACCGTCAAAATGATTGCCGGTAATGGTGGTAATGATATCGCCGCCAACTGCCTTTTCAATGGCTTCTGCCTGAGTTCCCGCCCGTCCGTCAGAGTAGAGAATAGCATTACGCAGGGCTTTCCTGTCATTTCCAACAGGTATCACATCCTGCATCTGACCGGAGAAAATAAGGGCAGAAATGTCTTTGGCAGGTATTTTCTCTGTAAGAGCATGGGATAAGGCGCAGAAAGCGCTGTACCATTCTTCCGGGTCCTGCTCCTTAAAACCGTTTTTTTCTATGGTATGGATCACCTGGCTTCCTGTAAAAACAGGTTCTCCGTCATCACGTACAGCTACCGCTTTTACTGCGGTGGTTCCGATGTCAAAGGTTGCAACTAACATGTTCTCTACCTCCTGGATCAATTCTTTCCTGCGCCGATCTTCTGGATCACAACAGCCAGTATAATGATGCCGCCGGTAATAATATTCTGCATAAAGCTTGGCATCTGCAAAATGGTCAGACCGTTGGCTAACACTGCCAGAACAGCAGCGCCGATCAGCGTTCCCACTACGCAGGGAACACCGCTTTTAGAGACGGTACAACCGATAAATACGGCTGCATAAGACTGGAGAAAATAGCCTTGTCCTGCAGTGGTATTGGCAGAACCAACTCTGGAAGCCACCAGGGCGCCTGCAAGGCCTGCAATGGCACCACATAAAGAAAATGCCAGTACCCGGTAGCGGAAAATAGGAATTCCCGCTACTTCAGCCGCCTCCTTGCTGCCGCCAATGGCATACAGCTTCCGACCCGGAGCAGTATGTCCCATGAAAACGTAAAAAGCCAGGTATAAAACAACTGCCACTAAAGTAATAAATGGAATACCTGCAATCTTTAAGATGCCGGGAATGGTAAATGCCTTTGGAATGCCGTTAAATACGGTAGTGCCGCCGGTCAGTCCATAGATCACGCCGTCTAATACAGTTCCCATACCAAGAGTAGTGATAAAAGATAAAATCTGGAAACGGGCAACTACAATACCATTTACACAGCCAACCAAAAGGCAGATCACAGCAGCGATCAGGAAACAAAGTGCCACAGGAACCTGTCGGATGGACAGTAAAGCAGCGACCACGCCTCCCAGACTTACAATATTTCCGATGGATAAGTCAAATTCATTGATAGTCATAACAAAAGTAGCGCCCAGAGCAACCATAGCCAGTGGTGCCGCCTGTCTGCTGATGTTTAAGAAGTTTTTCACAGTGCAGAAAGAGGCCGGGCGGAGAATGGAAAAAATAAGGATGATTACCGCCAGTGCAGCTACGGTTCCATAATGTTTAAATGCTTTCATTTTCATGTGTTTCCTCTCTTTCTGCTTCATAACAGCAGGCCAGTATGTCCGCTGGCTTTAAATTCTTATTTGGAAAAATCTTTCGTATTTTCCCCGATGCCATGACTGCGATCTCATCAGCCACTTCCAAAAGCTCTGTAAGGTCCGATGAAACATAGAGAACGGCTTTATTTTCTGCCGCCTGATCCCGCAGCAGATTGTGGATCTGTTGTCTGGTAGCTACATCCACTGCCTGAGTTGGCTCATCGCACAGCCATATGGAGGGGGACGTAAGCAGCGCTTTTGCAAACACTACCTTTTGCTGGTTTCCACCGGACAGTTCGCAGGCCGGCTGGGAAGTACCAACGCAGCGGATCTTTAAGGCATTTATCATATTTTTCGCGGCAGAAACAGCATCTGCTTTTGAAAAAAGTCCTTTTTTAGAATAATGGTCAATGGAAGATAAGTTCATGTTTTCTTCCACTGTAAATGACGGGATCATGGCCTTGCGCCGTCTGTCTTCACAGATAAAGGCGATGCCCTTTTTTATAGAATCAACAGGGGTTGGCTTTTTGATCATTTCCCCGTTGATCTCAATGGTTCCGCCGGATATACGCCGAACACCATAAATACATTCCAGAAATTCCGTTCGCCCACTGCCGCAGAGACCAAACATGCCAGTAATGCGTCTGGTGTGGACCGTAAGACTGGCGTCTTTTACAATGTGGTCGGCGGAGGAGAGGTGGGAGATGGTGAGTGCGGGGGCGGCGGAATGGGCAATTTCCGCAGTTGGACCAGAGGCCGTTGTCCTGGGAGCATCTACCCCGGATCCACTTTCTTCCTCATTTCCACTCATCAGCCGAACCAGCTCTTTCTGACTGGTAGAACCAGTATCACAGGTACTTACCAGCTCCCCGTTCCTCAACACAGTCACCCGGTCCGTCAGCGCCATGATCTCTTCCAGCCTGTGGGTCACATAAAGGACCGCAGTCCCTTTTGCTTTCAGGTTCTTTATAATAGAAAATAATAAATTCGCTTCCTTATCAGAGAGAGAAGCAGTTGGCTCATCTAAGATCATTAACTTACAGTCACTCATCATGGCCCGCAGGATCTCCACGCATTTCTTCTGGGCCGGAGTCATCTGGAAAATGGATCTTTTTAAGTCTAAATGGATTCCCAGTTCTTCTCCTTTTTTCTCAGCTGCCATTTCCATTTCTTTCCACTGGATCAGGCCGCCTTTGCGGGGATATGGCCGTCCAAGCCAGATGTTTTCCAGGGCAGAAAATGCAGGTATCAGCACATGATCCTGGAAAATGATATTGATGCCCAGTTCCCGGCTTTGCACCGGGCCGAAATCAGCAGGAAAAGGAGCCCCATTCCAGGTCAGCTCCCCTCCGTTTTTTGTATACACGCCGCCTAAGATCTTGATAAAAGTAGACTTTCCGGCGCCATTTTCACCTACCAGGCCGTGGATCTCTCCCTCTTTTAGAGAGAGGTCCAGTCCCTTAAGGGCATATACACCATTAAATGATTTGTCCAGTTTCTTTGCTTCTAACAACATTTTGCCACCTGCCATTTGACCTGATCTTTTGGATTGTCAGTAATTTCCCCGCGCCCCGTCAGGGGCGCAGGGGATATATTGTTATTACTGAGCATTTTCCTGAGTAATAAGCTCTGCAGGAGCGTACATTTCACCTTTTTCAATGGTTTCTCCTGCATAATATTTTTCCATCTGCTGGCAAACAATGTCAGCCATACCTTCAAAATTCTGCTTTACAGTTGCCTTTAAGCAGGAACCGTCTTTGATCATCTGTACTGCCTGCTCATTTCCGTCAACACCGGTAACAACTACTTCGTCACGTCCTGCTTCTGCTAATGCCTTTGCAGCACCGATGGCCGGTTCATCCCATGCTGCGAAAATAGCAGTGATGGAATCCTTATCAGGATTTGCAGTCAGCAGATTTGCAGTGATCTCTTCTGCGTCATTAATAGGCTGTTCAGCCGGTATATGCTGTTCTGTGATCAGCTGAATATCCGGATATTCCTTGATAATGTCATCGAAAGCTTCACAACGTTTTACAACACCTGGATGAGGTCTGTGGGTCAGTGCGATCACAGTGCCTTTGCCGCCCATCAGGTCATCAAAGAGGTAACGGACGATCAGTTCACCCATCTGGTAGTTGTCGCTGGTAGCATTGACCTGCATTCCGTCAATAAAACCGCTGTCACAGCCAAATACCGGGATATCTGCTTCAAAAGCTTCTGTCAGCTGGTTTGCAACCTGATTTGGGTCTGCGCTTACCAGGACAATGCCGTCTGTACCGGAAGAAACAACGTCCTCAATACGGCTTGCCAGTTCAGCAAAATCATTGGCAGTGTCGATGACGAATACTTCTGCGCCTTCTGCCTCCAGGTTATCTTTGATAAAACCTGCCATTTGGTTGGTGGTGACAGAAGTAAGATATGGAGTCATAACGGAGATCTTTTTGCCTGCAAGAGCAGAGCTGTCTGCTGTTTTTGCGTCTGCTTCGCTGGAAGCATCACCTTCAGAAGCTTTTTCAGTATCAGCTGTTGCTTCTGTCTGTGCAGTGGTCTCGGCCTTTGCAGCCGTTGTTTCATCTGCTTCTGTAGAGCAGCCTGTAAGCAGGATGCCGGTCAGTGCTGCAGCTGCAGCCAGAGTTAAGAAATTGCACATTTTTTTCATAATATTGTCCTCCTGAAATAAAGTTTTTGTTTGCCAGAATACATTTGGAGATCATTTTGGAAATAAAAAATCCCGGACATGACTTTTATATCATGTCCGGGACGAATGAATCGTGGTGCCACCCGAGTTTTCAGATTAAAAAACGAAAGCAGATATTCCATAATCGGAATATCTGCCACCAATCTGTCTCATTTTCAGAGTACGGAAAGTTATAAAAAACTTCGATACCCTTATCCTTTAACGCAGGAATCACGGCCTCAGCTACTTGCGAATGCGTTCGCCTGGCGTCTCACAAACCCATTCCATAAGGAACTCCATACTGCTTTCCACCACCAGCAGCTCTCTGTGATCTCATTCCAGATGTACTCTCTTTGCTCATCGACGTTACGTTTGAATTTTATGGTAATAAAGTAGCACAATTTATACTGACTGTCAATTATAAATTGCATGAATTTAAAAGAAGATTTCCAAAGGTTTTCTAAAGATTACCTAAATCATATTGACCGGAGAAGAGGTATGCTGTAACATGGTAGTAACGGAAAAGCAAGTCATATCTGTAAAAACCAAAACGGAGGGAATATCAAATGACAAGAGCGGAATTAAAACGGAACGCGCGGGAGAAACTTGGGGGAAAATTATTAGGTCCCAACTGGGTCAATGCGGTTCTTGTAATGGTCATTTTCTATATACTGACAGCGGCTATAAACGGTATTGCAGGTTTTGGTACACTGATCATGCTGGTGATCGGCGGTCCTTTAAGCTACGGAGTAGCAAAACTGTTCTTACAGCAGTGTGATAATGGACAGAAAATGAATCCAATGGATATCTTTAAGGGACTTTATGAAGATTTTGGCGGAAATTTTATCTTGTATCTGCTGAGATATGTTTTTATTGCCCTTTGGTCTCTTTTGCTGATCATTCCTGGTATTGTAAAAATGTATTCCTATTCCATGGCATTTCTGGTTAAAGCAGATCACCCGTCTTATGATTGGAGAGAATGCCTGGATGCCAGTAAAGAACTGACTCGCGGACATAAGTGGAAACTGTTTATATTGGACCTGAGCTTTATCGGATGGGAGATTGTAGGATGCCTGTGCTTCGGTATCGGAACCTTCTGGGTCAATGCATACAGAGAAGCGACCATAGCAGAATATTACAGATACTTTGAAAGCAATCGTGTGATCAACAGAGATTTTTAAACAGAATTTTGGATCATAACAGACAAACGGCACCTCATAGCGGGGTGCCGTTTTTACGTTCCAGATAGATGTGTGCAGATACTTACTGCTGAGCCTTATACTGCTCTAATGCAGTTGCCAGCTGGTCAGGGCAGGAAGTTGGGCGTGGGCCGCACTTAATGCCTTTTAAGCGCCGGATGGCTTCATCGATATCCATTCCTTCAACCAGTGCTGCAACGCCCTGGGTATTACCGGAGCAGCCGCCTACAAAATGAACATCCGTTACCTTATTGTCCTTTACTTCAAAAGAAATAGCTTTTGAACAGACGCCGTGAGTTGTATAATTCATCCCTTGTACCTCCTTGTATTTTTCAAAACGTTCAGTCTAAAAGGGTGCCGGTCAGTCCTTGACGGGCAGACGCCAAACTGTTACCATGTATCTGTGTACTCTTTTTACTGTTTGTACACGGTGTAAATTTCATTATGCTTCATGAAAATAAGATTGTCAAGATTTTGGTGATTAAATTAGGAGGAGAAAAGAATGATCGGAATCATTGGTGCCATGGATGAAGAAGTGGCAATGTTAAAGGAAAAACTTACAGAGGTTCAGGTAGAAACAAAGGCTGCTATGGACTTTTATAAAGGAAAGTTAGAAGGAAAGGACGTAGTAGTAGTCCGTTCCGGTATCGGCAAGGTAAATGCAGCTATGTGTGCCCAGATCTTAGCTGACGTATACTATGCAGATCATGTGATCAATACAGGTATTGCCGGTTCTTTAAAGGCAGAAATCAATATTGGAGATATCGTACTGTCTACAGATGCCCTGCAGCATGATATGGATGCCCAGGCATTTGGCTACGAGCCGGGACAGATCCCAAGAGTGGATACGCTTTCCTTTAAGGCAGATGAGAAAATGATCTCCCTTGCAAAAGAATGCTGTGAAAAGGTGAATCCGGAGATCGGCGTATTTACCGGAAGAGTTGTTTCAGGTGACCAGTTTATTTCTGATAAAGAGAAGAAAAAATGGCTTACTGATATCTTTGCAGGCTACTGCACAGAAATGGAAGGCGCAGCTATCGCCCAGGTATGCTATTTTAACCACATTCCATTCCTTATTGTAAGAGCAATCTCTGATAAGGCAGATGACAGCGCATCTATGGATTATCCAACCTTTGAGGCACAGGCGATCCGTCACAGCGTGAACTTAATGGCAGAAATGATCCGCTGCTTCTAAGTGAAGAAGTATCATAGAAAAAATAATACAAACAGCCAGTTATCAATGTCTTTCAGACCTGGTTCAGAATCGTTTCGTGGGAGAATTTGACGAACGATTTTAGGGGTTCTCAACTTCCAAAATAAAAAGCCGCCGTTATAATAAAGCTTACCGAATGACACAGGCCTGCAGGTGTGTCTGCCGGAATAATCATTCTGCAATAAAAACAATTACATTTGCAGACAGTAAAACAGAAAGGGGAGCTTAATTATGATGAGCTTTTTACAGACAGGAAAAGCATTGTATGTGCTGGCAGTTATCTGCTTTGGAGGCATTTTTGTACGGCTGGCAGCCGGAAGCTTCTACAAAAAACTGATAAAAGAAAGCGCAAATATGGCGCTGACCAAGAACCGTTATCTGCGGAACTTAAAACAGAACGCAGAAGATACATATAGAATTAATATGGGCATGAACAATGCCGCTGTTTATTTACAGAGACAGCTTGGCAATCTGAAATTTTTAGGTTTTTCCTTATCAGGACTGGAAAATCTGGCGGGCCAGCTGACGCTGTTAAGCTTCCTGACTGGCGGTGTATGCGCATTTCTTTCTTATTGGAACCGCAGCGATAATTCATACATTGTTCTTTACGGCGCAGCAGGTATTTTAGGTGGAATGCTCACCGTTTTAGCCGATTACGGTGTAAATCTGGAAGGAAAGAGAAACCAGCTTCTCATCAGCCTTCAGGATCATCTGGAAAATGTAATGTGGCCAAGGCTGGAACGGGAAAGCGGCAGCGAGCGTTCCAGCGCAGCTGCAGAAGCAGAGGAACGCCGTGAAAACGGAAATGTGCGCACTATTGGCAGAGACCGTGACAGGAGACTTTCCGGTGCAAGAAGAGGCGCAGAACAGACTGCAGCCAGCAGGGAAAATACCCGCGAGGCAGCAAACCGGGACAAAAAAGAGGACTGGTCAGCTAAAGACTGGCTGGATGATCTGAACCCGGAGCAGAAACGGATACTGGGGGAAATGTTAAAGGAATTTTTGTAAGTATATATAATCTGTAAGTATACAAAAGGTCCGCGTAAATGCGGATCTTTATAAAATGATACAAAGGAGTAAAGAAAACGTTTATGACAACACATTTTTCTGCTGTCGGGCAGATCAGGCAATTTGCAGGAGAGGCAGCAGCTGATATCAGGGAATTAAGGCGGTTTTTAAAGAAAGAAAAGGCACTTAAACTTATCTGCCTGTCCCTGATCTTAGTCTGCTGGGGATTAAAGATCGTTTATGATGATATTTTTATTGACAGTGAGATCATGAGTCTGGAGCCATATGCACTGCTTCAGTCCTGGTATGGAAGCAGACGCTTCAGCCTGATCTTTACGAAAAAAATATTTCATATGATCCGGCTGGTTCCCTATTTATCCAATCTGCTGACAGCTGCTTTTCTTTTTCTGGCTGCACTTTTGTTTGCATTTTGCCTGCAGACATGGATCCCAGTCCTGAAAAAGAAACCATATGATAAGGGACTGCTGTTAGCAGCTGCCTTTTTTGTAACAGCGCCGTCCCTTGCAGAACAGTATGCCTATACGCTCCAGGCTTTTGAGATCACATTATCTATGTGTATCTGCATGATCGCAGTGTATTGCGCCGGGAGAGCGGTTTATGGAAATGGTTCGGTGATCTGGTATCTGGCAGCGGTGTTGCTTCTGGTATGGACATTAGGTTCTTATCAGGGGTTTTGCGTCTGCTATATGGCACTGGTGCTGATCTCATTTCTGGGAAGCTATGAGACAGATATGCATAAGGGGCAGGAAAAAGCCTTTCTTTATGGTATCCGACAGGTTATCATTTTTATTATAGGATTTATCTTATATTTCCTTACAGCTTCATTTTTGTGCAGGATCAAAGGCGGGGATTCCAGTTATGTGGATGCCATGTTTATGTGGGGCACCTTAAGTAAGGCAGAGTGCATGCATTATGTAAAGGATGAATTCCGTGCACTGTATTGCGGTGTGGTGCCGGTCCTTTATAATCGTTTTTTTGGCATAATGGCATTTGGTTGTACCATATTTCTGGCTGTCCGCAGTGTGAAACTGCATTTTAAGAAATGGTACTGGTATTTTCTTGGGTTATTCCTGCTGTTGGCATCACCTATGTTTGTTACACTGTTAAGCGGAATGCGTACACCGGTACGGGGACAGCTGGTATTTCCTCTTCTTTTAGGGGCTTTTGCCTGCATTTTTTATTGTTTTGCAGTGGGATGCCTAGAGCGTTTTAAGGGCTTTTCCGTAAGAAACCGCTGTGTTGTTGTTTCCCTTCTTTTTGTGGCAATGTTTTATCAGTCATGGGTGCAGGGAATGGATCTGGTACAGTTAAACCAGACCCTTCATGATACGGTGGTCAATGACCGGATCATCGCACAGCAGATGTATGTGGATATCCGCCGTGTGGCTGACCGCTCTGATATGCAGAACTGTCCGGTGGTTTTTGTAGGAACCCGCAGCGCCAGAATACCAAATACAGCGGCAAGAGGAGAAGTGATCGGATATTCCTATTTTGATTTTGGGCTGACAAATATCGGGATCAATAACCGGACAACGGGCTTATTTAACCTTATGGGCCTGAACCTGGCAACGCCTACAGTGGAAGAATATGAACAGGCGCTGCAGGAAGCAGCAGATAAGCCCTGCTGGCCTGCAAAGGAGTCGGTTTTCCTTCTGGATGACGGTTGTGTGGCTGTAAAGCTTTCAGAATAAAAAAGTCCGTTAAAAATTATAATAACAGGTTATGGAATTGGTAGTGTAAATATGCTATACTAAAAGCTAGTTGGGAAATTTTTCACAAGTCTCACAAGTATGCAATCAGAAAAGGAGAGAGGGAATTATGGGTAAGGAAGTTGTATTTGATTATTCAAAGGCCACAGGATTTATCTCAGCGGAAGAGATGGCTAACTTCAAAAAAACAGTTATGACAGCAAAGGAGACGCTGCTCAGCAAAGAAGGCGCCGGAAATGATTATCTTGGATGGATCGATCTTCCGGTTGATTATGATAAGGATGAGTTTGCGAGAATTAAAAAAGCAGCAGCAAAAATCCAGAGCGACTCAGATGTTCTGCTGGTAATTGGAATCGGCGGTTCCTATTTAGGAGCAAGAGCAGCCATCGAATTTTTAAGCAACAGCTTTTATAATGTACTGTCAAAGGATGTGCGCAAGACTCCTGAGATCTATTTTGTGGGAAACAGCATCAGCAGCAAATACATTGCAGACCTTAAGAAGGTTCTGGCCGGAAAGGACTTCTCTATCAACATCATTTCCAAGTCCGGTACTACCACAGAGCCAGCTATTGCATTCCGTGTATTTAAGGAAATGCTGATCGAAAAATATGGCAAAGAAGAGGCTGCAAAACGTATCTACGCAACCACAGACCGTGCAAAGGGCGCATTAAAGAACCTGGCAGACGAAGAAGGATACGAAGAGTTCGTAGTTCCAGATGATGTAGGCGGACGTTTCTCCGTTCTTACTGCAGTAGGTCTGCTTCCCATCGCTGTATGCGGCGCAGATATTGACAAGTTAATGGAAGGTGCTGCTTGCGGACGTAAGAAAGCACTGGAAACTCCTTACGAAGAAAACCCGGCTCTTCTGTACGCGGCAGTCCGCAACATCCTGCTTCGCAAGGGCAAAGCAGTAGAGATCGTAGCAAATTATGAGCCAAGTCTTCACTATGTATCTGAGTGGTGGAAGCAGCTGTTTGGCGAAAGCGAAGGAAAAGACCAGAGAGGTATCTTCCCTGCAGCTGTAAATCTGACCACAGACCTGCACTCCATGGGACAGTTCATCCAGGACGGCGCACGCATCATGTTTGAGACCGTTATCAACGTAGAAGAATCTTCGGAAGAGATCGTTTTAAAGAAAGAGGATGTAGACACCGACGGCATGAACTATCTTGCTGGAAAGACCGTAGATTTTGTAAATAAGAGCGCTATGAACGGAACCATTCTGGCTCATACAGATGGAAATGTACCTAACCTGATGGTAAAGGTACCGGAGCAGAATGAATTCTATTTAGGTGAATTATTCTACTTCTTTGAATTTGCCTGCGGCGTAAGCGGCTACATTTTAGGCATCAATCCATTTAACCAGCCGGGCGTAGAAAGCTACAAGAAGAACATGTTTGCCCTTCTTGGCAAGCCAGGCTATGAGGCTCAGAGAGAAGAGCTGTTAAAGAGACTGTAAAAAGAATAACTGATATTTTAAGAGGGGGCTGTTTTTTGGAAACAGCTCCTTTTTTTGTACTGGACGTAAGTCTTTTACAATGGTAGAATGGGCGTAGATCACGTTGTGAAAACGAAAGGAGAATTATTAAAATGGGCATGATAGAAACAAAGACAGCTAATGCCATTCGCGTATTATCTGCTGACGCTATCCAGAAAGCAAAATCCGGTCATCCGGGACTTCCTTTAGGATGTGCTTCTGCAGCATATGAATTATGGGCTAATCATATGAGACATAACCCGGCAGATCCACAGTGGGTGGACAGAGACCGCTTTATCCTTTCCGGCGGACATGGCTCTATGCTGCTGTATTCATTATTCCATTTATTTGGATATGGAAACTTATCCATGGATGATTTAAAGAACTTCCGTCAGGTTGGTTCCTTAACTCCGGGACATCCTGAGTATGGCCACACCGTAGGTGTAGAAGCTACCACAGGACCTTTAGGACAGGGAATGGGCATGGCTGTAGGTATGGCTATGGCAGAGGCTCATTTAGCTTCCGTATTCAATAAAGATGATATTAAGATCGTTGACCATTACACTTATGTACTGGGCGGAGACGGCTGTATGATGGAAGGTCTTTCCTCTGAGGCATTCTCTTTAGCAGGTACTTTAGGACTTGGAAAACTGATCGTTCTCTACGATTCTAATAACATTTCCATCGAAGGAAACACCGATATCGCATTTACAGAAGATACTGCAAAGCGTTTTGAGTCCTATGGATTTGGTGTATTCCAGGTAGAAGACGGAAATGATTTTGAAGCGATCGGCGCAGCCATCGAGGCAGCTAAGGCTGATACTGAAAAGCCATCTCTGATCGTTCTTCACACCCAGATCGGATACGGCTGCCCGGCTAAGCAGGGCAAAGCATCTGCCCACGGCGAGCCTCTGGGCGAAGATAATATCATTGCCATGAAGGAAAACTTAGGCTGGGAGAGCATGGAGCCATTCTATGTACCTCAGGACGTTTATGATCACATGGCTAAGGTAAAAGAAAGCTTAAAGGCCCCGGAAGAAGACTGGAACGCAAGATTTGCAGCATACTGTGAGAAGTATCCGGAAATGAAGGAACTTTGGGATCAGTATCATGATAAAGACCTTCCTAAGAAGCTTTGGGACAATGAAGAGTTCTGGTCCTATGAGGATAAGCCGCAGGCAACCAGAAACCTGTCCGGCGAGCTGTTAAATAAGATCAATAAGGTAGTTCCGAACCTGTTCGGCGGTTCTGCTGACCTGGCTCCTTCCAACAAGACCAACTTAAAGGGTGAAGGTGACTTCTCCAAGGCTGATTATGCCGGAAAGAACCTGCACTTTGGTGTAAGAGAGCAGGCAATGACCGCTATTGGAAATGGTCTGGCTCTTCACGGCGGCGTGATCCCTTATGTAGCAACCTTCTTCGTATTCAGTGATTATATGAAGCCTATTGCAAGACTTTCATCCCTGATGAAGGTGCCGCTGATCTATGTTTTAACCCATGACAGCATTGGTGTAGGCGAAGACGGACCTACCCATGAGCCGATCGAGCAGTTAGCAATGTTCCGTGCACAGCCTAACTTCCACGTATTCCGCCCGGCAGATGCAAAAGAGACTGCTGCTGCATGGTACAGCGCTATTACCTCTGAGAAGACACCTACCGCTCTGGTACTCACCAGACAGAACCTGCCTCAGTTAGCAGGAACCGGCCGCGATGCCATTAAGGGCGCTTATATTGTAGCTGACTCCGCAAAGGAAACCCCAGATGCCATCATCATTGCTACCGGTTCTGAGTTAAGCCTGGCAGTAGAAGCAAAAGAACTGCTGTTAAAGGACGGAATGGATGTCCGCGTTGTATCCATGCCATGTATGGACCTGTTCGAGGAGCAGAGCGCAGAATACAAAGAGTCCGTTCTTCCAAAGGCTGTAAGAAAGAGGGTTGCAGTAGAAGCACTTTCTGACTTCGGCTGGGGCCGCTATGTTGGCCTTGACGGCGCAACGGTATGCATGGAAGGCTTCGGCGCTTCCGGTCCTGCAGCACAGCTGTTTGAGAAGTTTGGATTTACTGCAGAGCGTGTTGCTGAGACTGTAAAGAGTCTGTAATCATAATAACAAAATACCCCGGTGACTGCCTGAAAAAATGGCAGCTGCCGGGGTGTCTTTTATCTTGCAATACACGTTTGCAAACGCGCCAACGGCGCGGTTTCTGTTTATTCTTCGATCACCTGTATTTCCAGGTAATCAAAATCCACGGTCTCAATAAAATTATCCTGGGTAAACCGGGCTTTGTCGTGATATTTAAAATCCTGGACCGTAGCATCCAGCCACATAGGCTTTTCCAGGTCAAATTTGTAGCATATCTCATCTAAACAGTTAAAAACCATCTGTGTTCTGGAAATAGAATAGTCGCCGCAGCAGGCCACCATATCCTTTACCAGATGGTTGTCTTTCATGATCTTTCCCCACATCCGAAACATGTATTTCCCAGCCTTTCTTTTTGGTAAGTGTTGTATGTCAGTATAGCATATTCTGATCGAATATGTACAGAAGGGAAATACATCTTATCTGCGTATAACATGATAAGATTATACGCAGAAAGGATGAACTGCAACTATTTTTTCGGCCCCAGCTGATTTCTCTGAGCCTTTTTCTCTTCCAGCTCTGCATAAGCTTTCTGGTGATTGATTTTTGATTTGGCTGCAAGACTGTCTTTTAACTGACTGAAGTTGATGCGTTCTCTCTGGTTCTCATTTGGCTGCAGTTTTTTCTCGCCCGCTTCCTCATGCAGCTGATCATTGTCCAAAAGCTCCTGCTTGTCCTTAAATTCCGGAAGTTTCTTCATGTTTTCCATGATCTGGACAACGGCCTGCTTGCGCAGCCTTCCCTCAGGAGTTTCCTGGCCTTTCATACTGCTTCCTGCCTGATTCGTTGCAAGATGGCTTTTTAAGTAAGCCAGACAGGTTTCGTAAGCACGATCTGTGATCGCTCTTTTTTCATTTGGCGATAATCTTTCAATTGCCTTTCCATCCGGGAATGTGTCCTTGTAGTTCTGAAGCGCCCTCTTCATATCGGCAAATTTATTATGGCTTTTTAAGAAATTGCGGTCTTTCGTGTCCTTAACTGCATCGTAAGCGGAGAAAATATCCTTTCTGGTCTCGGCATCTTCCTGTTCCTTGCGCTTCTTCTCAGCCGCTTCCTGCTCCAGCCGCTTCTTTTCAGCCGCTTCCTGCTCCAAACGCTTCTTCTCAGCCGCTTCCTGCTCCAGCCGCTCCTTTTCAGCCGCTTCCTGCTCCAGCCGCTTCTTCTCAGCTTCTTCCTGCTCTTTGCGCTTCTTTTCAGCTTCTTCAGCCAGACGTTTCTTTTCGGCCTCCTCTTCCTTACGTTTGCGCTCGGCCACTTCCTGTTTTTGCCTTTCTTCCAGCTCCTTCTGATACTGCTCGGTTACGGCTTTTAGGCGCGCATCTCTCGTTTTTTGCCTTTCCTCCTGATACTCCTGACTTCTTTGGTACTTATCAAACAGATCTTCTGCAATGTCTTGAGATTCCTTCGTAATAAAGTCCTGAATATATTCCGGCAGATTTTTTGTTTCCTGATAAACCTGGTACCTTGCAGAATCAATTTCCTTCTTACGTTCTTTTCCCTGATCGATCAATGCCAGAAATTCATCCGTTGCTTCCTGGGTTTGCATATTATTACATGCACCCTCCAATTGATCCATAGCCTTTTCGCTCCAAAAAGCAAATGGAGTATGCTTCTGTAAGCCGATCATCTCTGCTTCGAGCTTGGCCAGCGTTTTTACCCATTCCAGAGTTCTATTTGGATTCTGCTGATACTGTTCCTTAGCCAGCGTCATATCTTTCTTTGTTTCAGCTAAGGATGTACTGCTGTCAGACAGCCACTTTTTCAGATCATTTTTCAGAGCTTCGCTCTCTGCAATCCTTCTTTCAGCCTTCTTTTTTTCCTTTTCTCTTGCTTCTTCCCGCTCTCTATTTTGCTGTTCTAATTCCCTCTCTAATTTCTGCTTCTCCTGCAGTCTTTCCTTTTCTCTGTTTTGACGATAAATCTCCCTGCGTCGGTTTACCTCATCGCGATATTCTTCGGTCCAGCTTTGCTCTTCTTCCAGTCGTTTGGCTTTTTTTTGCTCTCGCTCTTCTTCTTTTTGGGCCACCTTCGACGCATAATCTAGATATCTATGCAACTTTTTTTTATTCTGTTTATTCTGCTCGGCACCCTTCTGCAGATGTTTGAGCTGTTTTTGTTCCTCGCTGCGCTCCTCAGCCTCCGCTTCCGCCTCTTCGTCTTCTTCCCGGAATATTTTTTCAAATTCAGCCTGTCGCTTCTGCTCCGCCTTCTCAGCTGCCTTCTGCTGCTCCACCAGCCTGCGCGCGGCTTCCTCGGCTCTAATCTGCTCTGTATTTGCCTTATTTACTTCCTCGATAAATTTTTTTGCCTCCGCAAGGATACTGTTATGGTTTTTTTCCTCATAAGAACAGAAATACCAATCACGCCTGATATCCTCAAACGAGTCTTCCCATTTATCCTCTAAAATCTGCTGTTTATCCTCCGATGAGATCTTATCATCCAATTTGCCTGAGCGAAGGATATTTTTGATATTTTCATAAGTGTCCGGTGCGACGCATCCCGCCTCTACAGCTCTTTTAATGCTGGTCTTCTCAGCTGCTGTCAAGTAATCAATGGCAAGAAAGGTTTCTCCATCCGGGAAATCATACTTTTTATAGGCATCCTGATAGGTTTCCTTGTAGATATTTTTCAGTTCGTCCCAAAATTCACAAAATTTTACAACTTCTTCCGGCATACAAATACCTCCTGAGCATCACATATTTTTTTTAACTCCATCACGATCTCTATTATACACCACAAGACAGGACAAATGTAGGACAAAAATTTCAATGCGAAGCCACTGAAAATTCTGTTGCCGGTCATGCAACGCATGAACAGTAACATATAAAATTATATGCAAATAAGATTGCTTTATCTGCATATAACGTGGTAAGATTATAAGCAGAAAAGGAAGTGTTCACATGCCATTATTAAATAACGATCAGTACACATCTAAAGACTACTGGAACCTGACAGAAGGTACCAGAGCAGAACTTATTGACGGCAAATTTTATGACATGGCACCGCCCAGTCGGATCCACCAGAGACTTGTTTCTAAACTAACATCTGTTATTGATCAGTACATTAC
>CAVDQU010000032.1:19036-21434 GCA_963611035.1 Agathobaculum sp. | reverse complement strand
GTAGTAGGGCGTTTTGCCGGGTCCTTAGCTTTGGGTTCTGTAGGTTCTACCTCTATCCTGGTAACTATGTTTACCGGCTTTCTCATCGGTCTTTCCGGCGGTATCAATGTTCTGACCGCATTGTACTTAGGTGCCGGAAAGAAACAGTCCCTTTCCAAAACCGTGCATTCTGCCCTGATCGTCAGCATTGCAAGCGGCCTGTTCTTATTGTTAGTTGGCGTATGCTTTGCACGCCCTATACTGGAACTTTTAAAAACAAAGGACGAACTGATCGACGGTGCAGTACTGTACCTGCGGATCTACTTTCTTGGAATGCCTGCTTTAGCCATTTACAACTGTGGTAATGCTATTTTCAGCGCTGCCGGGGATACTGCAAGACCTTTACGCTATCTGTTGGTAGCCGGTATTTTAAATGTGATTATGAACCTGTTCTTTGTGATCGTCTGCCAGATGGATGTAGCCGGAGTTGGAACAGCCAGTGCATTATCCCAGTATGTTTCCGCCGGCTTGATCTTACGTGATCTATTCCACTCAAAAGCAGATTACAGATTTCATTTATCCCTGCTGCGGCCTGATCCGGCAAAGACAGTGGATATTTTAAAGATCGGTATCCCATCCGCCTTTCAGAACGCCATTTTCGCCCTTGCGAACCTGTTTGTGCAGGTTGGCGTCAACTCTTTCAGTGCCACCATGGTAGCCGGCAACTCCGCTGCTACCAATGCAGATGCCCTGATCTATGATGTGATGGCTGCCATCTATACAGGCTGCGCAAGCTTTATGAGCCAGAACCTGGGTGCCGGAAAACAGGACCGTGTGCTGAAAAGTTATCTCATCAGCCTTACTTATTCCTTTGGCATCGGAATGGCTATGGGCCTTTCCTTAGTTGCCTTCGGAACCCAGTTTTTATCCCTGTTTACTGCAGACCCGGAAGTTATTGCAGCCGGCCTTAAGCGCCTTACCATTATGGGATTTTCTTATGGTATTTCCGCTTTTATGGACTGCACTATTGCAGCTTCCAGAGCCTTAGGTAAAAGCTTGGCTCCTATGGTCATTGTTATCATGGGATCCTGTGTATTCCGTGTTATCTGGGTCTACACTGTATTTGCCTACTTTAAGACCATCCCGTCCCTGTACCTGCTTTATAGCTTCTCCTGGAGCATTACAGCCATTGCGGAGATCACTTACTTCCTGCATGTATACAGAAAGATATTCCCAAAACAAAAGACTGTGACCGCATAAGTGGATTTTAAAAATACTGCCTGTTATAACGCAGGCGGTATTTTTTCATCGTGAATGTAAAAAAACACCAGAAAACAGCTTTTCAGCCATCTTCCGGTGTTTTTATATCTTTTATTCTTTAAATTCTGAACAGATTAAGCAAGTTTGCTCTTTGCCAGTTCTGCTAACTTAGCAAAACCTTCTGCATCGTTGATAGCCATATCGGACAGAACCTTACGGTTTAAATCAACCTCAGCCAGCTTTAAGCCGTACATGAACTTGCTGTAGGACAGACCATTGATACGAGCTGCTGCGTTGATACGAGCGATCCACAGCTGTCTGAACTGTCTCTTTCTCTCTTTTCTGCCTGCATAGGAGCTGGTCAGTGCGCGCATAACGGACTGCTTAGCAACTCTGTACTGCTTAGAACGAGCGCCTCTGTAGCCCTTAGCCATCTTCAGGATTCTATTGTGCTTCTTCTTTGCGTTTAAACCGCCTTTAATTCTTGCCATCGGTAATTCCTCCTTCTACAAATTAAAACTTACAGATATGGTAAAATCTTCTTCATTGCTTTTACGTTGGTAGCATCAGCAACGATATCTTTTCTAAGGTTTCTCTTTCTCTTAGTAGACTTCTTAGTTAAGATGTGAGACTTGTAAGCTTTATTGCGGACTAACTTACCGGTTCCTGTCTTTTTAAAGCGCTTTGCTGCAGCTCTGCTGGTTTTTAACTTTGGCATTGTAAATTTCCTCCTTAAAACTTTCTATTTTAACGTTTTACAGTTAAAAACATAACCATGCTTCTTCCTTCCACTTTTGAGGGCTTATCTACCACTGCGATATCAGCCAGACTCTCAGCGAAATCGTCCAGAATGTATTTTGACTTGGACATATGTGCCATTTCACGACCGCGGAAACGAAGAGTAACTTTTACTTTGTCTCCCTTTTCCAGGAACTTTCTTGCAGCTCCCACTTTGGTATTCAGGTCGTTGGTATCAATATTCGGGGACAAACGAACTTCTTTTACATCAATTACCTTCTGTTTCTTGCGGGCTTCTTTTTCCTTGCGAGCAAGTTCGTAACGGTATTTTCCGTAATCGATGATCTTGCATACCGGCGGCTTAGCAGTTGGTGCGATCTTTACCAGATCTAATTCTGCTTCCTGTGCCAGCTTGAAAGCA
>CAVDQU010000032.1:0-19026 GCA_963611035.1 Agathobaculum sp. | reverse complement strand
CAGACATGATTCCTAACTGTTCACCATTTTCACCGATCAGTCTTACTTCTCTGTCTCTGATCTGTTCGTTAATCATTAATTCGCTAATAGTCGTACACCTCCATAGTCATGTTTTTGAATGAAGAGCAAAAATAAAGCGGATAGCCAGTGCCATCCGCATAAAATACATAATCTTTCGCTGAAACCTTTTACAACCGTAAAAGCAAAACTGAAGCATTCAGTTTTATATTTGTTACAGTGTCTGAAATATGAACCCGGGTCACTTGCTCGTGCCAGGGTGAGGCGGATATACCTGCTTTCCTGTCAGTCGTTCTCACAACTTTTATTACTATACTCTATTTAGTTTTCTTTGTCAATAGTTTTTTTATTTATTTTTCATGCTTACTTCTGGATAAAGGTACCACAGCAGGTCTCCCCGCAGTCACAGGCGCCTTCTCCCCGGATGTCGATCTTTCCTGCACAGCAGCAATGATCTTCGTTATAGCTGCAGTTATCTGCATCACAGACTACATCCAGCTTGGATTCCGGTGTTTTAAAAAGGTTCTTGAAAACGCCGCCTGTGTTTTCAGAAAAGCTTGCACAGCAGGTATCGTCTGCACATTTTGCACCTGCACCGTCTACATTAATAGAACTTTTACAGCAATAGCCTTCTGAGTAGTGTACACAATTGTTTGCGCTGCATTCCAGTTTTGTCATGTCTGATTCCTCCTGAATTTCATGATCCTTTATTGATCCCGATCTGTTCCCGGATATTCTGGAACCTATCAGGTAGTTACCAGACTATTATGTTTCAAAACTTAAATTTTATTCGGTGGTGTTTTTGGCGCATTTTTGTATTTTTACTGTATTTTACTGTACTTTCTGGTTCATGGCCCGAAGAGCCTGGGCACAGGAGCTTTCACTGCCGTCCATATGGTACATATTTCCTTCTGTGATCCAGGTGTACACTTTTACGTCATCTATGTAGGCTTTTCCTGTTCCCTGGACAGTAAAGCTTAATTCACTGATGGCAGCATCTGCAAATGTCAGTTCCACCGTCCGCGGACTTCCTGCTGATACGGTCTGGCTCTTTCCTCCGCCCTGGACTGTTACACGGCAGTTTCCGTCTCCTTCCAGGAAAAATCTTACATAGGCCTTTTTCCCCTTTCCACCGGCTGACCGTTTGGAGATGCTTTGGGAAATTTTACCGGATGAGGGAACCGCTGCCATCTTATTTCCGTTTCTGTTTTCAATATAGCTTCCGCCGGAGAAAGTCCATCCCTGTTTATCTAATGCAAACTGAGGATTATAAAGCTTATTATCCCCATAATCCCTGTAGGTCCAGATGCCGTACCCCATTGTCTTTGCCTTAAAAACATCGGCAATACCATCCAGATAGGCATTTTTTTCTGATTCTGCCAGCTTTGCATTCTGCTCAAAGCCAGGTGTATTATCTGTAAATAAAAACTGATCCAGATACAGCTTCTTTCCTCCGCTGGCAGCAGACAGCCGGTCTAAGGTCCGTCCTGCATTGGTTATCGCCTGTGCTGCGCTTACTTCCTGTCCATTGCTTTCAAAGCCCATACACACACTGTACATGGCACTGGAAAAGCCGGAGGAGCCGCAGGGGAATGTACTATCATGAGGCGCACCTTCCAAAGTGCCATCCGGCCTTCTTACCGGGTCTATATCCAGACGCACTTCCATGGAAAGGTCCGGGAATACAGTCTGTGTTTCTGCCAGTATCTTATTTAAAAAGTCATCATAAAACTGGTAAAAAGCTTTTCTTCCATAGGAATTTAAGCTGTCCGGCAGATATACATCTTCATAAGACTCAAAAGTATCCTGGTACATTTCTTCCAGTTCTTCTAATGTATAATGTTCTTTTACATACTGGGTATAGCCGCACTTTGCAGCCATTTTCTTTCCTGCAAGGCCGCTTCCGTAATGAACACTGTTTTCTGCAAAATTCCAGAAATCTTCCCAGGTGATAAAACCGCCGCAGAAGTTTTCATGAGCTGCTGCTTTTTCATACAGGCGCTTTGCATACTGCATCCAGGCCTGCTTGGTCTCTTCATCGTATAACAGCTTTTCGTAGCGTTCCAGCACATTGTCACTGCTGTAATAATCCCAGGTATAACCTACACGGAGCATAACTTTCAGGCTCTGTCTTTCTGCAGCTTCCATGACCCGGTCAAACTTCTCCCAGGCATAGTCATTATAACGCTGCGGACTCATAGACGGCTGAAATTCCCGCCAGGGGACCACCAGGATAATGCTGTTAAAACCGTCTTCTGCAATCTGGGCCAGTTCCTCGTCCATATAGCTGCTTTCACTGTTCCAGAAATTAATGACCCAGTCATCGGAATAATAGGTAGCAGACTTTAAATAGCCATTTTCATTGTTCCCATAGTCAGATGCTTTTGTAAAGCCGGTGCAGAACAAAAAAGCAGACGCTGCTGCAATGAGAACAGCGCCTGTTGTAAGCTTTTGTAATTTTATCTTCATTGATCCTTTTCCTTTTCTCCGCGGCTAAGTTCCGGCCATACGGTGCAGAGCATGGTAATAAAGCATGCGGCTCCGCCGATAAAGTTAGATGCCGGCTCAGCCATAAGGATACCATCTGTTCCCAGCTGGAAAACAGTAGGAAGAATGATGATCAAAGGTATTACAATGATCACTTTGCGGAAGATAGAGAAAAATACTGCATTTTTTGCTTTTCCAAGACCTACAAAGATGGACTGGCCTGCAAACTGGAAGGCCATCATGAAAAAACCGAAGAAATAAATACGCATGGCCGGTATTCCTGCTTCCACCAGATCACCGGTCTTGTTGAAAATACGGATGAAGAAATCTGGAAATGCATGAACGATAGACCACATGCCCAAAGTATACAGAACAGAGATCGCAGATACGAACACAATGGCCTTTTTCACCCGGCCATACTCTTTTGCGCCGTAGTTATATCCCATAACAGGCTGGGAACTGTGGGTAATGCCCTGGACCGGCATGGAGATCACTTCCCGAACTGTATTGATAACAGTCATAATGCCTACATACAGATCGCCGCCTGCTTTCTGGAGCATGGCATTGTACATGACCTGGACCGAGCTGTTGGTGATGGACATGGTAAAACCACTCATTCCAAGGCCGATGATGCGAAGGACTCTGGACCGTTTTAACTTCATGGCATCCTTTTTAAGCTTTAAGATAGCCTTAGGACCTGTAAGGAATCTTAAGATCCAGATAGCGGAGATCAACTGGGAAAGGATGGTAGCCAGTGCTGCTCCCTGAACGCCCATATGGAAGAAAAAGATGAATACCGGGTCTAACAGGATATTGGCAACTGCCCCTAAAAGGACCGTCATCATACCGATGGTGCCAAAACCCTGGGAATTAATAAAGCTGTTCATGCCAAGACCGGTCATTACAAAGAGATTTCCAATGAGGTAAATCGTAATGTAGGCGTCTGCATATCCAATGGTCGCGTCACTAGCGCCAAATAAATACAGCATAGGCCGTTTAAATATAAGTCCTACCACTGTAAGGATCAGACCTACAATGACCATCATGGCAAAGGAATTTCCCATGATCGCCTCTGCCTCTTCATTATTGCCCCTTCCTCTCTCAATGGAGCATAAAGGCGCGCCGCCCATGCCAAACAGATTGGCAAAGGCAATAACAATGGATATGATCGGCAGGCAAAGTCCCAGTCCTGTTAAAGACAGTGTTGCCTCTTCCTTTAACTGGCCGATGTAAAGACGGTCTACAATGTTGTAAAGTACATTGATCAGCTGTGCCAGTGTCATAGGTACTGCCAGCTTTAAGATATTTACAACAATACTTCCTTTGGCAAAATTATTTTTTTCCTGTTTTTCTTCTGTGTCTTCTTTCTGTCCCATTTTTTCTCCCCTTTTGTGTTTGTGTATTCCTGAGAAATTTCCAGGAGTACATCTTTTGTTTACTGCTCTTCCAGTTCCAGGCGCAGCTGCCTAAGATCGGATGGCTGATCGATATCCCTTAATTCTCTCTCATCCACTTCCATCATCCATATATCTTCCGGATGCTTCTCCATGATCTGGCGTCCGCCCTGGTCACCTTCTAAGGCAAGCAGTTCTTTTTTATACTGTCTGGAAAATATATTTGGACTGCCTCTGTGTCCCTTTGCACATACGCAGCCGATCCCTTTTTTGCTTTTAAAAAAGTCGCGGACAAACTCTGCTATGGTCTCCCCCCTCATACAGGGCTGATCCGCTACAAAATAAAGAAATGCATCTGTATCCTTTCTTGAAACCTCTGTTCCCAGTTTTAAAGATGCGGTGATCCCCTGATCACTGTCCTCGTTGAAAATGCGCTCTGCTTCCGGGACCCGGTCAAAGGAACCAGACAGCACCCGCTCATACTGACTGATCAGAAAAAGCTCACACTGGATCTTGTCCTCTGCTAAAAGTTTCGCCGCTTTCTGCAAGCTTAACAGTCCGTGAAGATACAGCGGTTCGCCCTGAAATTCTGTGATCAGCTTATTAGTCCCATACCGCTTTCCAAACCCGGAAGCCATATAGATAAACGATACTTTCATTCATAATCCCCCTTTATCCTTTGATGTACCTTCGTAATTTTCCAAGTTTTTATTGCCTGTATTAGAATAAGTCAAAAGAAGGTGCTTCATACAGTTTTCCTGTAAGTATCCCCTGTTTTTCTCCTGCTATCTTAAAAATATTTTTTCCCGTTTCTTCTGCTTCTTTGGTATCTGCCTGGTTTAACGCCATGATCACCGGACAGTCTGGAAAGGCTTTTCTTAAAGGCTTCAGATAACCTTCTTTCATAAGATAGGCCATTTTTTCCTCTGTCATGATCCAGCTGCCATTTTTTTCCTCTTCTTTTAGGTTTAAAAGAGCTTCTGTCTGGCTTAAGCGAAAACAGCAGGCATCTGCCTGTTTTCCAATGGCACCAAGACCATAGATACAGATAATGGCGTTTGAATCTTCTGGTATCACCGGCTCATTAGGACCTGGAACTTTTACGGGAAGACACTTGGAACCGTCAGCTTCTATAAGTACAATATCTGCCAGCGCCGAAGCCATTTTGTAAAAATCTTCATCCCAGAATGCGATCTTTCCATCCTTTACAGGACATCCGGCAACTGCAATGGATTCCTTATCAAGCATGTCTTTTACCATTTCCAGAGCCGGTTCTAAAACTGCAAAATGTTTTGGCTGTGCCATATGGGTCGTAGTCATCACCAGCACCTTTAAGCCTCTTTCTCTTCCTTCCCAGGCAAGACGGCGGATATAAGAGGTTTTTCCTCCGCCTCCGGTAAAAGAAAGGATGACTGGCTGCTTTTTTACTGAAATCTTCAAAACAATTCCCCCAAATTTTGCCTTTGGAGTCATTTTAACACAAATTTATCAGACCGTAAAGAAAACACGAAACAGTAAATACAAAAAGGCCTGAAACAGATACCGGGATTCTGGGCTGTTTCAGGTCTTCTAAGTTTCTTTTGATCTTGTATTATAAAAAATTATTTCTCACAGATTACTTTATACATATCGTAAGCCAGAGTTCCAAATACAAATGTTACTGCGATTGCTGCCATGTTCTTATCTTCCTTTCCTGAGTCGTAGTTTTTATGGATCAATTATTACTTTATTGCTTGTTTTATTTCTTTCTTAACTCTGGATACAGTATAGCATCAAAATTTTTTTGGTGCAATCTGCAAAAATAATAAGGTTTTTGAGAATCTCTAAAACTTTTTGTATATTATGCAAAATTATTTAGTTTTTAACAGGCTTAGCAATTTTTTAACAACTACTTGAGAAATGTTATCATTAAACCCTATAGACATTTCCCTATAAATCATGTATGATTTTACCAAGAGTTAGTTAAAGCTAACTATTTTGATCCGAACATACAACTTATCATTTCCCCATACATATAATAAAGAACATGTTCTCAGTACGTCAGTACAATTTTCGGGGTACACATTACACCAACTAAAAGGAGGCTACATTATGAGCGTTGTTATCATCGGCGGACATGACCGCATGGTTAGTCAGTATAAAAAAATCTGTAAGAACTATAACTGTAAAGCAAAGGTATTCACCCAGATGAGTGCCAGTCTGGACAAGCAGATCGGAAGACCGGATCTTTTAGTTCTGTTTACCAATACGGTTTCCCACAAAATGATCCGCTGCGCCTTAGATGAGGTCAATGAAAATGAGACTGAGATCGTTCGCTGTCACACCAGCAGCGGCACTGCTCTTACTGAGATCTTAATGCAGCACGTTCCAGCATAGGAATCATATAAACATTGGAACATATAAAACAGGACTGCGGCCGGATGATCTTCTGGCTTCACAGTCCTGTTTTTTAATATTCTTTCAGTGCACGCACTGCACATTCTACCTGCTCTTCTGTATTAAAATGAGAAAAACTGAAGCGTACCGCTCCCTGGTCCACAGTGCCCAGTGCCCCATGCATAAGGGGTGCACAGTGGCCGCCGGAACGGGTGTCGATCTCATATTCTTCGGATAAATAATCACTTACTTCGCCGGAATCTTCTTCTCCCAGGTTCAGGGATACGATGGCCGCTCTGTCTTTCTGGGAAAAATCTCCATAAATGCGGATATCCGGTATCTCTTTTACCTGTTCGTAAAAAAGTTCCATCAGCTTCTGTTCACGGGCTCTTATAGCATCGATCCCTTCTTCTTTTATATAAAGAAGGGCTGCACGCAGTCCCGCAATGCCGTGGCCATTTAAAGTGCCTGCTTCTAAAGCTGTAGGCATCACAGACGGATGCTGTTTTTCAAAGGTAAGGATACCGCTTCCACCAGACAACAGCGGTTTTACAGCCAGTCCTTTCCGCACACACAGTCCGCCGGTTCCCTGAGGCCCCATAAGGCCTTTATGGCCGGTAAAACACAGCACATCAATATGGTTTTCTTCTATATTAATAGGAAAATGGCCTGCTGTCTGGGAGGCGTCCACAATAAACAATGCACCAGCCTGTTTACACCACTCTCCCACTTTTTTAATGTCTGTTCTGTTTCCTGTAAGATTAGATGCATGGGTCATGACTACAGCCCGTGTCCCCGGTGTAATAGCTGCCTTAAGTGCTTCATAATCCAGTTTTCCCAGGCGTCTTACCCGCTCTTTTTCTTCTTCGCTGGCATCTTCCGGCGCCTGCTTACATCCTACAATGACCAGTTCTACTCCCTGTTTTTCCATTTCATAAAGAGGCCGCAGCACACTGTTATGCTCTAAAACCGTTGTCACCACCCGGTCACCTGGTCTTATCAGGCCTTTTATGGCAATATTTAAGCTTTCTGTGGAGTTGGCGGTAAAAGCCACCTGCTCCGGGCCGTCTCCATGGAACATTTCTGACAAAAGAGCCCGGGTCTCAAAAATGACCCTGGCTCCTGTCAGTGCTTCTTTATAAGCTCCTCTGGAGCAGTTTCCCATACTGGAAATGGCCTCTGCCACCGCTTCTGCCACACAGGGCGGACGATAAAAAGATGTAGCCGCGCTGTCCAGATAGATCATATGCTCCCCTCCTTAATATCCCTGCTTATTTTCAAGCATCATCAGCCCCTCCAATACAGAGCCGCCGATGTTTCTCGCCTTATCAGAGATGGTAAAGCAGTTTTTATATTCGCTTTCTCTTGGATCGATATCTGCGATCTTGAAACCAACAGTTACAGGATAACCGTCACGGATCAGGCCCCGGATCAGGCCGGTAAGAGTGGCTTCTACCTTTATTTCTTCCCCATTATCTGTACAGATCACAGCAATGGTCTGTCCTTTTTCTACTTTATCGCCAATATGGGCTCTTCCGTAAAGCTTTCCTTTTGCTGGCGAATGGATGACCCGCTCTTTTCCATAGCCGCCAATGATACCAGGCGTTCCTGTATTTGGCGCAGCTGGTCCTTCTTTAATGATACGGCCCAGATTATGGCCTCTCTGGGTCTCTACCACCAGATCTACATCTGTCCCAGCAGAAAAACCAGGTCCTAAAGCAATGGTCTTATCTGCCATCTGGCGGTTGGTCCCCAGATTTTTCTTTGCCAGAATGGCATCTACTAAGGCCCATGGACGTACCTGCTTTAAGATATCACAGTCCGGATCTATTAAAAGAGGTACTTTTTTCTTCTCTTTTAATACCTTCTGTGCTTCTTCCCAGGAATCCACCTTTACGCAGGTCACATCCTCTACTTTGCTTTCCCCATCATAAACAGCTTCTGAAAGAGCCACCTGACGGCGGATCGCAGAAGGCGAAGATATCTCCAGGATCACTACCGGATAACCGCTGTGGAACACGCGGCTGATGGTACCGGTAGCAATATCTCCCCCTCCTCTTACGATCACAAGCTGTTCATTTCTCTGTATCATAAACTTACCTTCTCCTGAAAAATTATACTTTTTATCCAAAATGACTTATGGGCGTACAACTACGCTGGCTTTGGTCATTTTCTCTACGATCTCATACATATTGGTAACGCCGCCTACCTGACGCTTTTCAGCCAGTCCATAGTGATTTAAGCAGGTTCCGCAGGTAAGGATCTCCACGCCCTGTGCTTCCAGATTCTTAAGGTCTTCCAGGTTGTCAGAACCTTCGCAGGATAAAAATGCGCCGCTGTTGTATAAAAGAATGGTCTCCGGCAGCATATCCTGCTGGGTCAGCGCAAATACAAAGCCCTTCATCAGAAGCTTTCCTAAAGCTTCATCTCCCTGTCCCATCTGGTTGGAAGAAAGGACTACTACCATACCTTTTCTTCTGCCATCTGGTGTGCAGGTCACTTCTTCTGCTGCAGCTGGTGCTTCGGCAGCCTCTCCATTTCCTTCACCTGCAGTAATAGTAACTAAAAATTCACGCTCGCCTTTCTTTTCAGAGCATACTGCAAGGCCCTTATGGTCTGCCATTTTGCTTAAATTCTGGACTGCGATCTCGTTATCTACAACTACTTCTACTTTTTCTCCTGGTGCAGATGCCTCTAAGGCTTTCTTTGCTTCAATTACTGGTAATGGGCACTGTTTTCCTCTTTCATCTAATCTCATGTTAATTTCCTCGCTTTCTATTGATCTGATATCCAAAACCGCATATAGCGGTTTACTGACACATACTGCAGCTGATCTTGCCGCCCCTTGGGCGGCAGGTCACACCTGTCACTGGATGATAACCGCTTTCTCCTGCTTCGGCAAGATCTCTCCTACTACGCCGCAGGGAAGTCCCAGTTTTTCCAGTTCTTCCATGATTGCCGGAACATCTTCCTTATCCACCGATGCCAGCAGTCCGCCGGAGGTCTGTGGATCGTATAAAATCTCTTCTGTTGCAAAAGAGCAGTTTCTAAACTCTACCTTATCCTGCACATGGTTCCGGTTTCTCTGGGCTGCAGCAGTCAGGTAAAATTCTTCTACATAGTCCTCACACTCCGGGATATAAGGCACTTTATCCTTAAAGATTCTTGCTGTGGCCTGGTCTGTGACCATTTCACAAAGATGTCCCAAAAAACCAAAACCGGTCACATCGGTACAGCCGTGAAGACGGTATTTCCGCAGGATCTCTGACGCGTATTTATTTAAGATAGTCATGGATTTCACTGCCAGGTCATAAGCCTCTTTGGAAGCTGCCTTCATACGTGAAGCAGTACATACGATCCCCACGCCCAACGGTTTTGTAAGGATCAGTGCATCTCCTACCTTGCAGCCGCTGTTGGCAAATACCTTATCTGGGTGGATCAGGCCGGTTACAGACAGGCCATATTTCACATCACTGTCTGCAATGGAATGGCCCCCTGCAAGGACTCCCCCTGCTTCTCTTACCTTTTCACTTCCTCCTAACATGATCTTTCCCAGAATATTTAAGTCCATAGCTTCCGGGAAACATACGATATTTAAGGCAGTTTTTACATCGCCGCCCATAGCATAAATATCGCTTAAAGCATTAGCTGCAGCGATCTGCCCGAAAATATAGGGATCTTCCACCATTGGCGGGAAGAAATCCAACGTCTGGACAATTGCCAGATCATCAGTCAGCTTGTACACAGCTGCGTCATCGGAACCGTCAAAACCAATGAGCAGGTTGGGATCATAAGTCTTTGGCAGATTGTTTAAAACTCTAGCCAGTATTCCCGGTCCCAGCTTTGCTGTACAGCCGCCGCCTTTACAGAAAACAATCTCCTGTGGTTCCATTTTATCACTCCATTCCTTTTATTTCTTCTACCTTTTCCTCTGAAAAATACTGTGTAAACAGCTGGTCTAACTGCTTTACTGCATCACTTTTAAAGCTCTCGTAGGCGCCCATCAGCCGTTCTGCCTGAGGCGTCAGCGTAGAACCGCCGCCGTCCTTTCCTCCGGTCTCACGGTCTGTCAGGGCAAATCCCCATTCTTTTTCTGCCCCTTTTAACATCTTCCAGGCCTTACTGTAGGCCATGTTCATGGATTTTGCCGCCTTTTGCAGAGAACCTGTGCGCTCCACCTCCTGAAGCAGAGTGACCATTCCCGGTCCAAAGGCCTTTTCCTCAAAGTAAAGCCTCAGTGACATCCCGTAGTGAAGCCTGCTTTCCCCCATTATCATTCTCCTTTCGTTATTTTCTTTCAGAAATAACGGTGTAACAAAAAAACCGGCTGACCATTTCCGGATCAAATCTCCCGGGGCAATGGCTAAAGCCGGCTTTCATTTCCTGCATAAAGCTCCAAACTGCGCTTTTGTTACTTTCTCAAGTATAGCACATATATGCACAATTATGCAAACAGTTTTATTTCTGACCAAAATATAATTCGAACAGCCGCTCACCTTCTTTTCGCAGCTCTTCTTCTATTTTTGTATAATTCTTTAAAAATTCTTCCCCTTTGGGAGTGAGTTTGGAGGAACCGCCGTCACTGCCTCCGGAGCGTGAAAATAAAAGTGGAAAACCTAACTGTTTTTCTGCTTCCCTTAAGATCTTCCAGCCCTTGGTATAAGACATATGCATCTGTTTGCAGGCCGTCTGCATGGAACCTGTATGGGAAGTCAGCTGCAAAAAGTGGGCTGTCTGAGAATTAAAAAACACATCGTCCCGCTCCAGACCAAGCTGGATTTTTGGATGGACCTGGATCTTTTGCTTTCTTATAAAATCAGCGCAGCTGTCTCCCTCTGTCTCGATGGCCTGAATGATCCCCTGGTCCTCAACGGGGATATTTTCTTCATGGAAAACCTCTGCCGCCTGACGGAGAGCACCTCTTAATCCATCTTCTCCCTGATAGGAAACAACAAAACGCAGTACAGAAGAAGAAAGCAGCACCGGATGTCCCCTGTGGCCCCCAAATACAGGACGGGCTACATCTGCCCCTGACTGCATCAGCCTCTGCACTGTTTCCCGAAGGAAAACCGGAAATTTTGCAGGAAGGACAAAAACACGGTCGCAAAGATCTTCAATATAATTTAATCCCATACAGATACTGGAAAACATCTGAGTCACTGCATACTGTTCGTTTCTCAGACAGATCACCTGGAGATTGGAAATATGCTTTTCTACAGCATCTGCCTGCTCTCCTGTTATCACCACAATAGGTGATACTCCCGCACGTTTCAGGGTAATGATGATGCGGCGGATCGCCGTGCTGTCTCCCACTGGGAGCATGGGATTAAACGTAGACTCTTTGCTTTTATGTCCCGCTGCTATAATAACTGCTCCTGTGCGAAGCTCTCTGCCCTTTTCTGTGTCCATGGTCTGTCGTTCCTCTCTTCTAACCTTGCGCTCTCAGACTCTTTCCTGATCCTGTTCTCATTTATTTTCTATATTACAGCTCACCCTTTAAAAGCAGGATCGCTGAAGGATCTGCCCGAAGATACTCCGGCACTACGCCTGCTGCATCATGAGTATGGATGGTCTTCTCCTTTTTCCACCAGAGATCATTGCTAAGAGTAATATACCACTCAAATGGCATTTCGGAAATACTTGGTTTTACAACCGGGATCAGATTGTCTTCCCCCGCCTCTTTTCTGGCCTTTGCCTCTTCTCCAGCCAAAGGCTCAAAATCATGAGCCCGGATACCAATGGCTGTAATATCATCACCCACTGGACGATCTGTAACAAATTCCATGTTATCCCAGTCAAGGGCGCGGACTCTGTATTCCCCAATGCGCTCAATTTTGGAGATATTCTTACATCCGGTCAGTCTTGCAGCCTTGCAGGTCACCGGATCCTGGAAGATCTTTCTGGAATTTCCGGCGATGAGCACATGTCCCTTATCCAACAGCATGATATTTTTGCAAAGCTGGAATGCCTCATCTCTGTCGTGGGTTACCATAACGGAAACACCGTCATAGTCAGCTAATACTTTAGAAAGCTCCAGACGAAGACCTTCCCGCAGGTAAGTATCCATAGCGGAAAAAGGCTCATCTAAAAGCAATACTTCCGGCTCATAGGCTAAAATACGTGCTAATGCAACTCTCTGCTGCTGTCCGCCGGATAACTGTCCCGGATAACGTTTTTCAAGACCGGTCAGGCGGAAGCGCTCGATCATTTCTCCTACTTTTTCCTTAACAGCAGCCGGTGACTGGGCAGAAGTTTTTCTGCCCCCAATGGCCCTTTTCGCTGCCATTCCCTTTAAACCCGCTGCAATGTTTTCCTCTACAGACATATTCGGGAAAAGGGCATAGTTCTGGAACAGATAGCCAACACGGCGAATCTGCGGTTTTTCATTGATTTTTAACGCAGAGTCATAAAGGACTCTTCCACCGGCCGCTTCCCCTTTTGCATATTGCAAGGCAATACGTCCACTGTCCGGGGTAACGATACCTGCAATGGATTTAAGAGTCATACTCTTTCCGCAGCCGGAAGGTCCTAAAATACCAAGGCATCCTTTTCCTGCACTAAATGAAATATCCAGATCAAATTCTTTTAATTTTTTCTTTATTTCAACTCCAAGCCGGAGAGAATGTTCTGTTTGAACAGCCATTTTTTTACCTCCGTAAGAACTCTAAAACTTCCGTAAGCGGATCAATGCGCCCCAGTTCATAAGAACAACGGAAATAAATGCAATGACAACAATGATCGCTACATAGGAATACGCTGCATCCATATTTCCCGCAGCTACTTCAGAATAAACTGCCATAGGAAGTGTTCTGGTCTTTCCAGCAATGTTTCCTGCGATCATGGCAGTTGCACCAAATTCACCTAAGCCTCTGGCAAAAGCAAGAACACCGCCGCTTAAGATACCTGGTGTTGCATTTGCAAAAAGCACCTTCCAGAATACAGCCCACTCACTCATTCCCAGTGTTCTGGCTGCTGCCACCAGGTTCTGATCTACCTGCTCAAAAGCACCTCTGGCAGAGCGGTACATCAGTGGAAATGACATGGTAACAGCTGCTAATACAGTTGCGATCCAGGAAAAGGCGATCTTTACACTGAAATATTCAATAAAAAACTGTCCGATAGGACGTTTCACACCAAAAAGATATAACAGAAAAAAACCTGCTACTGTAGGCGGCAGGACTAAAGGCAATGTCAGGATACCGTCACAGATAACCTTTAACGTTTCATTTTTCAGGCTGACCACTGCCCAGGCTGCAAACAGCCCAAGAAAAAATGTGATAAAAATAGACAAACCGGCTGTCTTCATGGAAATCAAAATTGGGGACCAGTCCATATGTAGCCTCTTTTCTAAAGAAAGGGGATGCCGCAAAATGTATATTCACTTTGCAGCATCCCGTTTACAGTTACCTCAACTCTTACTGTGCGCTGGAAAATCCGTAAGATTCAAATACGGACATTGCCTTATCTGTCTGTAAAAATGCAACAAATTCTTTTGCAGTTTCCTCATTTTTTGTATTCTTAACAACAGCAACCGGGTAGATAACTTTCTTTGCAAGACTTCCTTCCGGAGCTTCTGCAATAACTTCTACCTGATCAGCCATGCTTGCTGCGTCTGTAGCATATACGATACCGGCGTCAGCACTTGCTGCTGCTACCTGGTTTAATACCTCAGTTACGTTGGTTCCGAAGCTTACCTTATCCTGGATCTTATCCCAGATGCCTAAGTTTGTTAAAGCTTCTTCAGAATACTGTCCGGCCGGAACACTTGCAGGATCTCCTAATGCGATGCTGTCTGCATTTTCGATGTCTTCAAACTTCTCAAGTTTCTTCTCATTTCCGGTTGGAACGATCAGAACGATCTTGTTCTCCAACAGATCAGTAATGGTATCAGACTCGATCAGACCTTCCTCATCCAGAGCAGTCATCTGCTTAACTGCTGCGGACATGAATACATCTGCTTCCAGGCCTTCCTCGATCTGTGTCTGCAGTTTGCCTGAGCTGTCATAGGTTCCCTTTACAGTTACACCTGGATTTGCTTCCTCAAACATTGGGATCAGCTCATCTTCATAAGCGTTCTTTAAGCTTGCTGCTGCTGCAACCAGGATCTCTGTTTCTTCGCCGGAAGCTGCCTCTTTGGTCTCTGCTGCAGTTGTTTCCTCTGCTGTGGTCTCTGTTGCTGTAGTCTCTGCTTCAGTAGCTGCTGCTGTGGTCTCCTTAGCGCTGCTGTTGCATCCTGCTAACATTCCTGCTGCCATCATGGCTGCCATTACAAGACAGATTTGTTTCTTCATAATCTCATTTCTCCTTTAAATGAATATTGATTTATTTATAAACAGTTTCGTTATACTCATCTGACTATAGCGTATTGGATCTTTATGCCGCCTGCGCGGCATTCTTCCTCCCGCTGCAGGCGGTACAAAGATACTGTCTATATACATTTTTGTGAAGTTTTAAGGTTTCTTTTCTCAGTCTCTTCTGGCGCACTCAGAAGCGCTACCGCGAAGGATCTTTAATCCATGTTCTAAGCTGTCTAAGATAAATCCAAGGCTTTCTTTCACTGCCTTCGGGCTTCCCGGAAGGTTTACGATCAGTGTTTTCTTTCTTATAACACTGACGCCCCGGCTTAACATGGCTCTGTCTGTCACTGCCATAGATTTATAACGGATCGCTTCTGCAATGCCTGGAGCATTTCGATCTGCCACTGCCATAGTCGCTTCCGGCGTCTGGTCTCTCATGGAAAAACCGGTTCCGCCGCTTGTAACCACCAGATCCAGCTGTCTGCCGTCTGCCAGACGTATTAACTGTGTTTTTAACATAGCCGGTTCATCCGGAAGGATCATAGCCTCTACTACTTCGTATCCTGCCTGCTCTAACATTTCTTTGGCTGCAGGACCACTTTCGTCTACCCTTTCGCCTTTGGCACCCTTATCGCTTAATGTGATAACTGCCGCCTGGAATGGTCTGTTTTCATCTGGATAACAGGTAATGACTACATCTCCCGGACGAATGGTTCCTTCCTGTAAGACTTCTGCGAACACGCCTTCTTTTGGCATAATGCATTCGCCCATTCTTTTATAAATCGCGCAATGGCTGTGACATTCTTTGCCGATCTGGGTCATGCGTAAGACTACATCCCCGATATAGATCATCATTCCTACCGGCAGAGAGCGGAAATCAATGCATTCCACCACCAGGTTTTCTCCAAATGCACCGTCTTCCACCTGAGCGCCCCGCTCATTAAACTCTTTTACCTTATCATAGGATAAAAGGCTTACCTGACGATGCCATTTACCAGCGTGGGCATCTCCTTCAATACCAAAATCTTTTAGAAAATGTCCTTCTGGAACAGAGTGCTTTTCAACACCCTTTTTTTCACTGGTACAGACCGCTTTTACAACACCTTCCGGTCCTCTTTTTCCAGTTATTTCCATTTTATTTATCCTCCAATCGAAATCATGTTATGTGCTTCCGTGATCTCTCCCGGTTTTTCAAAGCAGTGTGCTGCCGGCTTTTCAAAAATGGCCTTTGCAAGGGCTTCTCTCAGCTTTTCCTGAAGCTTTTCATCCCTTACGTCTCTGCCTTTTGGCCAGACATAATGGGTATCCTTGTCCGGTCTTTCCTGTCCTTCTCTTAAAATACTTCTAAGGTCTGTTCCTTCATCATAACAGAGACAGGATTTTACATGTCCCTGGGATGTTAAACGGATGCGGTTACAGGAAGAACAGAATTTTCCATGGATGGCACTGATCAGGCCAATGCTTCCTTTAAAGCCCGGAACCTTGTAATAAACCGCCGGTCCAAAACCATGGACTGTTGTATCTTCTGCCAGATCCGGATAGGTCTTTTTCATATTTTCAAGCAGCCAGTTGTGATCGATGGTCTTAAACTGTCTGCCATGACCAATTGGCATCATTTCTATAAAACGCACATCCACCGGATAGCGCTTTGCAAGTTCCGCCACCTGCAGCCAGTTTTCCTGGGGTGAAAGCTTTGTGGCTTCCCCGTCAGACTGTAATTGCCTAAAATCAATGGATACCGCGTTTATCTTAACCGGGATCGGCAAGTCCTTTGCTTTTTCAATAAAGCACATAACATCAGCCAATTTATCCCGGCCGGTTATCTTTTCATAAAGCACTGGATCTACGGTGTCCAGACTTACATTAATGGCATCTAATCCTGCATCTAACAGCTGGTCCAGATACTGATCCAACTGGACTCCGTTGGTGGTCAGTGTCACTTTTTCGATGCCAGGTACATTTTTAAGCATCTTTACCAGCTGAGGACAGCTTTTTCTGGCTAATGGTTCTCCCCCGGTGACTTTGATCTTTTTGATCCCCAGGGAAGCTGCCGCAATGGCAATGGCCTCAAATTCTTCCAGAGATAATACATCCCACCGGGGCATACAGTCGATGCCGTCCGGCATGCAGTATTTGCAGCGCAGGTTACACCGGTCTGTAATGGAAAACCGCATGTAGTCGATTTCTCTTCCCATTCTGTCTTTCATCAGCAGTCTCCCTGCTTTCTGGAATTGAAAAACTCACCGCTTTTTCCGCCGAATTTATGTTCCAGGTAGATATTTCCCATTTCCATGGACTTGTCCACTGCCTTGCACATATCGTAAATGGTAAGAAGGGCAATGTTTACACCGGTCAGGGCTTCCATTTCCACGCCTGTTTTTCCGGTGGTACGCGCGGTACAGACTGCTTCAATCTCATTTGTTTCTTCTTTTATGGTGAAATCTACTGTCAGCTTAGTAAGATTTAATAAGTGGCACAATGGGATCAGCTCGGAAGTCTTTTTAGCACCCATGATACCGGCTACTCTGGCAACTCCCAGTACATCTCCTTTTGCCATAGTGCCTTCTTTTACTTTTTTTAAGCACTCAGGGTTCATGTAAATGCTTCCTCTGGCAGTGGCTTCCCGCTTTGTCTCGGCTTTTTCGCTTACGTCCACCATAAGGGCATTGCCGTTTTCATCAAAATGTGTAAATTCCATTTATATTACACTCCCTTTCCAAAGCCGCAGTTCGGGAAGGTACAGACTGGGCAGTTTAAGCAGAAACCGCCCTGGCCCAGTACAGCCAGCTCTTCCGGTGTTACTTTATCGTCTGCCATAACTCTTGGAAGGATCAAATCAAAAATAGTCCTCTTAGAGTACATCACACAGCCTGGAAGTCCCATGATTGCTACCGTTCTTGGTTTTTCCCCCTCTGTTACCTGATAATAAGCCAACAAAAACATGGCTCCTGGAAGCACTGGCGCGCCGTAAGATACAATATCTGCCCCTGTATTCTTGATGGCAAGAGGTGTTTTATCATCGGGGTCCACGCTCATGCCGCCGGTACAGACTACGATATCTGCGCCTTCACGGATCATATCCAGGATAGAAGCGGTTACCTTGGTATCATCATCGTTCCATGTTACATGATCGATGATCTCTGTATCAAATTCTGCCATTTTTTCTTCAATGACAGGTGTAAAAGTATCTTTGATCCTTCCATAGAAAACTTCGTTTCCGGTAGTAATGATACCTACTTTTTTATGTTTAAATGGAAGCAGGTTTAAGATCGGCTTATTTCCGGTAGCTGCCATAGCTGCCTCTTTTGCCTTTGTCATCTTTTCTTCTTCAATAACCAATGGGATAATACGGGTTCCTGCTAATTTATCACCTTTTTTAACAGTGAAATTTCCGTGGCGGGTAGCGATCATCATCTGTCCGAAGCCGTTCACTGCCTTTAAGCCTTCATTATCTACTTTTAACAGGCCGTCACATTCTGCTTTCAGTTCGATCTTGCCCTCTTTTGCCTGGGAACGTTCCATGTGATCCCCTTTGCACATGGCACAGAGAACCTCTGCAGCATCATTTTCATGCATCATGCCTTCTTCTTTTTCCCATACATAAAGCTGGTCTTTTCCTACGCTTAACAGAACAGGGATGTCTTCTTTTGTAACAATGTGGCCCTTACGGAAAACTGCATCCTTGGTCACGCCTTTTATGATCTGTGTAATATCATGGCAGAGGACTGCTCCCTCTGCGTCTACTGTTTTAATTAATTTCATATTATCTTTTATGTAACCTCCCGTTATTATTTTTTGTAAATAACGTACTATTAAAATAACACTTTCTCATCTGTTTGTAAACCTTTTAACAAAAACTTTTAGGCAACTTAAAAGAGCTTTGCAGCATATAACGCCTACAAAGCCCTTTTCTTTCCCCATTTTTTGTTTTTGCCGCACCTTCACGATGCATTTTACTTACTTTTCTTCCTTGTTTTCTTCTCCAAGAAGCCGTTCAAATACCATATCATATCCATCACTTCCATAATTAAGAGAACGGTTCACACGGCTGATGGTAGCTGTGGAAGCTCCGGTCTTTTCTGCGATCTCCAGATAGGTCTTTCCTTCCCTGAGCATCTTTGCCACTTCGTATCGCTGTGACAATGACAGTAGCTCATTGATAGTACATACGTCCTCAAAGAATTTGTAGCACTCTTCCGGATCTTTCAGCGTGAGGATCGCGTCAAATAAATGATCTACGGCTTCTGTTTTGATCTTTTTATTCATGATTCCTGCTCCTTATATACATTACCGCCCCCGGACGGTCGTTGTAAAAGTTATGTGATTTTTTACATCTGCATAATTTTAACATATTAAAGTCTGAAAGTCCATATCTTTCCGCAAAATCAATATATTCTCCGTTACAGTTCAGCCATGAGGTTGAAACAGCACTTTTAACACCGGCTAAAAAATAG
>CAVDQU010000031.1:0-21474 GCA_963611035.1 Agathobaculum sp. | reverse complement strand
ATATATTTTTTTCACCTATTGGGTGCAGAAAAATCATGGTACAATGTCCTTGAAAATAATCTGATCAGGGAGCAAATACCATGAATAACCATCGTCGAATGACTCTTGCTAATAACAACATCGTTGTCGAATATACCAACGAACGTATCCTCCCTGCCAGCGGCTTAGCGGTTGTTGGCGCAATTCTTGGAAAGAGTGATTTTACCAAAAGGCTCAACCGCATGGATGACATTGGCGATAATCTGCGCAGCCGGATACCGGATGAAAATATCCAGATGCTGCTTGCTAACAAAATTCAACCCAGCGCTCTTTCCAATGGTTTTGTACCAGTAGATATTGATGTAACACCGATGGATAGTTCCAAATCTTGGAAAGCAAAGATATTGATTCTCGTGAATAATAAAATCAGTCGATTTCAACGAAGGTCAGAGTCTGGCATAGTTCTGACTTTTGAATAAAGCCAAACTTCACGGATTCAGGTATAAGATTTATCGTTATATAGTTATGACCATCACATTCCGGTAAATGTCATAATTCCGAAAAACAGGCAGATCGCAGCACCGTAGAAATATATGAATCCACCAAACACCGGCCTTCTCGGGCGGTTTTCCGTGATGAGGTCCGGCTGGTCCGGCTTATAATATCCAACCACCTGCTTTCCCACATCCCGTTTACCGGAAACCGACTGAAAACTGTGGTACCGGTATGTTTTTCCATTCACCGAATATTCGTAAGTTGGAAGGTACGCCTTTTCGCAGCACAGCTTTGAACTTCCATCCGGCTGATCCTCCCACCTTTCATATTCAGACTCTTCCACATGTACCACTTTCATCATGGTTCTGGCTGAGTATAACTGTACGTCACGTTTGTAACCATCTTTTGATCCTTTCCTCTCCAGAATACCAAGCCAGGCGAAAAGCACTGCAGCAATGCTAAAGCCGAGGCCCGATGTGATATCGTCTATATATGGGAACGGCAACGCTACCAGTGCAATTGCAAGGCCAAACCCACACACCAGGATTTTAATTCTTTTCATGCACACCTCCGACCATTTATACTCCGGCTGATTTACGTTTCCTTCCTCAGCCAGCCCATCTCCCCCCTTGAGAATTTGTTATATAGATGTTTTGTAACTGTGAAGGTACTGAACAGTTACGATGTTTCCTTTAAGCCACTACCGCCGTTTCTTCTGTGATCATACAGGAGGTTGATTCTGCACTACATTCACAAACAGGAGGGTGAGTCCGACATAAACCGCGCAGATAAATGCCAGAAGCACACAGGTAATGATGCAAACTATACGCACCTGTTTATTCTTTTGCAGATATCTGCGTGACGCTATGAAGCCGACTACAACTGGTATCATCCCTATCACCGCCATCCAAAGTGACATATCATCACCCCTACATCGAACGGAACAGATCGATCAGATCTGTGAACAGCTTCAGCTCGTCAGTAAAGCGCTGACGCAGCTGCATCGGGCTCTCATGTCCCTTACCGGTATCAAAAAAGCCGCATCCACTATGGAAAGCCATATACAGCTTCCCGTCACAATTTAAGTTGATGGCAAGCTTGCCACCGGAGGAATCTGCCAATGCCAGGAATCGATCCACTCGGCTGGAATTCAGGATACAAAGGGCTTTCTCTGCATCATCACTGCTCAGATTAAACCGTTTGTCAAATGTCTCATTGCCTGTTTTGATCGTCTTGGTGTGGAACAACCTATCCATTTTATCTCGCGGCCAGATGGTCAGCCAGGTCGGAAATTCCTGGTCCAACTCACACAGCATCCACTGACCGGTATAAACCTCCCGTTCGTTTTTCTCCCACAGCCCCGTTTCCTCTCGTTGAACCTCATCCACGTCCGTTAGTTTCATGGTGCACAGTTCTGTGGTAAGCCCCTGATACATTCCACGAACATATCCGCTGCCATTTGAATAGCTATGGCCAGGCAGCGGAATGTTCGTATCTTTCACATCCAGGAGATGAAGCACCGGATTCATCTGTATGTTTGTAAAGACATTGCCCGCGATTTCCGGCACGATCGCATCATACGCCTGCTGATTTGCCTTATCCCTTGCTGTGCCCCGGGCCATCTGCCCCAGGCCGAGCAGTACGGCACCTGCAATGATGACCGCCATATTTCCACCCAGGATAATGCCACACACGATTACAATTCCGCCAAACAGCGAAAGAAGCGTTCCGCCAGTCCTACCGCCGTTGCTCTTATGCAATTCCTGTGACAACTGCTCATCTGTCATTTTCATTTTCATTTTCTGTTCTGCCATATTCTTCCCTTTCCACCACATCAGTCAAAGCGGGGCCCGTGATCATGCGGTCCAGCGCACTGCCCAATTCCTCCAGAGATCGGATGTAACTCCTACGCGCCGCATCCAGGTCACTTAAGTCTACGCTGCTCGCTATAGCTGCAATACCGAAATCCGTTTCCAATACCAGGGAAAAGATCTTTCCCTCCCAGCAAAAACTCAAGATCTGCCCTTCCACATCCCGATCAAACATCGTCAAAAAATCGATGAACCGCGGGGTAAGACGACACGCGGCATCTTGCTTGCTGTTTGCCGCGATGCAGAAGCTGCGGTCAAAGGTATCATTGCCTGTTAATATGTCGCGGGGGTTCTCCTCTGTCCGCACATTAACAAGAACGGGCGAAGGAACCGGAACCCATGTCCTGCTGCGAAGGACGATGCCCTTAAAGACCATTTTCCTGCAGGTTTCATAGCCATCGTGCGAACATCCTCTCTGGTACACATGATCCAGCTGTACATTAGCGGCAGAAAAATGTATGCCGCCATGATCGCCCTCGTGGAAGTTCTCCACGGTGCACTCCTCCCATTTGCCGTCCAGCAGATGAAGCGCTCTCATGAATGGTTCATCAATGCGCATTTCCTGGGTGTGGATATCCGGGCCAAATGCCTTTTCCCATTCTTGGCGGAAAAAGTCTCCCATCTGCTCCTGCATCAGGGCTTTCAGTTTTTTATGTGCCCCTTCGCTCAAAAAGATCGCGCAGAAAATGCCGCCAGAAAACAGTACTGTCACAAGGAGCGATTTGAGCGCCTTATTCGGCACCACAAAATAGCAAATGGCACCGCTCACTGCGCCAACCACTCCCACCCAGAACCAGATGACGGACATCGCCTGATAATGTCCCAGCTTTTTTGACAGCTCCGCATCTGTCATCTTTATCGGTTTGGAGGAACCGGAACCTCTCATTTTTTTCTTCATAAAGCTCCCCCTCGTCCTGGATACTTTCATTTGCATCATCCGGCAATGCAGCTGCCTCCTGTGTGCTGCCGCAGGCCATGCACATCAAACTAATCGTCAATAACATTCCCGCCAGAACATACGGCATTTTTTCTTCATGTGTCATCCCTCCCTAATTTTCAGGGATGTCTTTCAGCGCTCCCTCCAAAAATATTCTGTTGTGTCTCCCTCGAAACAGATTTTGCTGTAGCTCATATCCAATCCTCTGGAAGTTGTGTACTGAAATGTCTGCCCGCTCTGAAGACGGCGCTTATTTCCTAACTTGAGTACAATGCCATCCGGGGCTCCCACTTGAACATCTCCCTGCTCCGGGTCAAATTCATACCAGTAAATGGTATCTCTCCGGGCCATAAAATAGAGGGAGCTGCTCCTATCCCCGTCAGGGTACCAATATCCCTCGGCGACTGTATTGTCGCTATCATCGGAAGATATGATTTCATGGTCCTGTGTGCGCATATCCTCAATGGAGTCATAACCCAATTGCTCCGCCGGATTATCATCGGTGAGGTCATAGTCGGTGTCCTCAATCACACCGGGGGTATAGTAATCTTCGCTTTCACCTTCACTGCTGCCCACTCCGCAGGCGGCAAGACTAAGGCATATGACCAGCGCCGGCAAAAAAACCGTACATTTTCTCCAACCCTTCATTTTCTCGCTCCTCCTAAGTCAATAAAAGCTGCTGCCGCTTTGTCCGGGTATGGTGGATGCCTCCTTACTGTACGGTACCGCCCATTAACTGGATCAATGCCAGGTTTTCATCACTGGTACCGCTGTAGTTTGTAAATCCTAACAGCTCTGCGCAGTATTTTCTGGTCTCAAAATCAGGAGAAATACCGCTGAGCATAAAGGCATCGATCACAGAATGGCCTACATAACCTGCTAAAAAGTCACTAAGGTCGATATCATCGGATTCCACATCTACACTGTCCTCCACAGTAAGATAGCTTGTAAGGATATCTAAAGTGCTGTCTACATCTTCCGCTGCAGATTCATAGAGATAGTAGGTGGTATCATCTTCTGTCAGCTCAAAACAGTAGCTGTCTCCTTCTTCTGACAGATCCCAGCCTAATTCATAGGATATATCTGTTTCATCATCGATGAGAGTCAGATGGTCATAATCAAGACTCCAAAGTCCGGAAATGGACTGTGTCTGGATCTCTCCATTATCATTATAAAGAAGGTCAAAATATGCCTGGTCGCCTTCAAAATAGAAGATCAGGGCTGTTTCATCCCCGGAACCGATCCAGTAAGTTCCCTGGGCTACATATTCGATGACACTGGCAGTGGTCATCATCTGGTCCAAAGTATTTTCCAGATTGCTTCCGTCACCTTCACTGGATAAGATAATATCGTCTAACTGGATATATTCTCCGTTTTCCGTGGTATACCAGTCAAATTCAAAGGTTGTAGGATCATCGGAATAATCTTCGTTTGCATACAGATAGAAGGTATCAAAGTCCGCTTTCCAGTAGCCGTCCAGATCTGTTACTTCTCCATCTGTATCTAAAATTGCCATATAAACATCCTTTTCATCAAAAGCGGCTACCATGATCTCCTGTTCACTGGAGATTCCCGCCCAGATGGTTCCAGAAAGGATATCTGCCATATCTGAGTCATTAACAGCCTCTGTTTCCTCTACTGGCTCTGTTCCCGTTTCTGCTGCAGTGGTTTCTACCGCTTCTTTCTTGTCAGCCACCACTTTTTTAGAAGATCCGCCGCCGCATCCTGTAAGGGAAATGCACATTGCTGCCGCAACTGCAACAGCTGTTCCTTTTTTCACACTATTCATCATCTTTCTCATCTCTTCTCCTCCATTTCCATTTCATTGAACCGTCTTAAGCGCTCTCTTGCAGCTTCTAACTGGGCTTCTATGTCTGTGGGCGGTTCTGGCTTTTGTTCTTTTGGGATTGATCTTAATTGTTTTGTTTGTTGTGTTTGTTTCGTTTGCTTTGTTTGTTTGATCGTTTCCGCTGATCTGCTCTCTGTTTTGAGGGACTTTTTCCCGGCAATAGCCCCAATAGTTCCCCCGGCCACGCCTCCGATGGCGGCTCCAACAGCGGATGCGGCTCCAGCAGCAATTGCTGCGGATGCGTTGGATCCTGATCCAGCCAAACCAGGATCTACCGCTCCAGTAACTGCATTGTCAGTCGGTGCTGATACTGCCTCTGCCGCCTGTGTACCTGCCATGCTGTCGGCCGTCTTAGGCGCGGCCACATCTCTTGCATGGTCGCTTACCTGGGCAATGGTCGCGCTGGGGCCTCTTTGTGTGTATACAGCCGGTTGGATATTGGAATCTGTCTGTGATGATACATTTATCGTATCCTGGGACTTTATGTGGACACTGTTGCCTGACGCTGATACTGCATTTGATGCCGCGGGTGCTGTTCTGGAAATTTCTGACGCCGCTGCACTGGCCGTGGCTCCTGCCACTGCCCCGGCACTTCCCGCCACCGCAGTCACCACCACCGGATTCCCATAAAAATCCCTGTTATGTGCCCGGAACTGATTGCTTTTTGTCACTGCCTTTTTCTGGGCCGCAGTATATTTCGCCCCGGACTGTTCCAATGCCTTTGTCATAAGAAGCAGCACTCCCGACCTGGTTTCCAAAGACGCAGACAGCTTTGTGAGAGCCTCACACACTCCTTCTAACATGGCATCTTTTCCTAAAGACGCGTTTACCTTTTTGATCTGCTCTATGGCCTGATCCAGATTTTTAACTGCTTTTTCATACTCTTTTTTCTGCTGCTCCAAACTGTCTGCTGACACTTTTACAGAAGCCATAGGCAACCTCCTATTTCAGATTGATCTTCAGTTTGCCTGCAGAACTGGAGATCTTCTTCTCATTGGCACTGTACACATCTGCTGCTTCTGAAAGAGTCAGGGCGTAGGTATTTACCACATTCAATACCTCTTCACACTTTCCGATAATGGCATCAAAGCGGCTGTAAAACTCTGTGGAACCACTGCCAGTCCAGGTGGATTTTAAGTTTTTTACTGCAGTTTTGCTTTCAGATAAATAGCTGTACATGTTTTTGTAGCCTGTTTTAATGTTATTGGAATAGTTTTTTAACTGTTTGGGATCCACTTTAATATTTGCGTCTGCCATTTATGCTCACCTCCCTATTTCCCCAGATATTTGTGTACCAGATCCATAGCCTTGTTGTCCGTCTGTGTATAACTGTTGGAAAATTCCCCAAGGGCTGCTCCCATCTGCTGTAAGATCTGGGTCAGCTGTGCCAGGTTTGCCTTGTCTGCCTGATACCGTTTCAGATAAGAAGCACTTGCTTCCCCGCTCCAGACAGAAGACACTTTCTGGATATTTTCATCTAACTTATTCATCTCACTTTTCATTTTTGCTGCCAGATTGGTAAGATTTACTCCTGTGGATTTTAATTTTGCCGCATTTACCTGCTGTGATGCCATTTGCTCTCCCTCCTGTCTCCTGCTTATTTTCTGCTTACTACTGCTTTGGCCTGTGCTTCTGCTTTATCCATAGAAGTGCAGGCATCCCGCAGGACAGCAGCGATCTCCCGCAATGAGGATGTGGCTGATGCCAAATCTGCGCTTTGTTCCTGCATAAATTTCACAAATATCCCACCGGCTTTTCCTGACCAGGAGGCAGCTACCGCCTCATTTGCGGTATTGATCACCTTTATGGTCTGGTTCTGGATCTGGTCTGCCGCCTCTTCTATCAGTTTTGCCTGCTTTTTTACCACCTGGGAATCAAAATTGATGGCTGCCATTACCGCATTCCTCCAAACTTCAGTTTTCCTGCATTCCTGCTTACTGTTTTTTCTGTATCTTCATACACTCCCGCCAGCTCCTTAAGGACCTTTTCATAATTTCCCAACATGGTAATGATCGCCCCGGAGCTTTTCTTTAACTGGCCTGCCACTGCATAGATGTCATCTGCGCTTTCCCCTGCATAGGAATCCTGGAGTTTGCGAAAATGGGCATACGTGGCGTCTGCATTTGCTGCAATGGCCTTTTTTATGGAAGTGATCTCCCCTACTGCCCGCAGCAGCTCCTCTGTGTTGATCCGGCTTGTTGTGTCTCCTGCCATGTGCCACCTCCTGTTGATTTTCATCCCTCTGGTACCGAACCGTCAGGTAACTTGCGCTCCTGCGCTCCTGACCTTATCCCTTCGCTGCTGCCTGGATCTGGCCGCTGATCTCCTCTTCTGCCTGCTCTAACTCATCTGCGATCCACAGCAGGCCTTCTGCTACCTCTACGTACTGGTCTGCCATTTCATTAAGGGCGGCCCGGTCCTTCTGATAATTCTGCAGAAAACGGTCCTTTACCTCACTGCTCCAGGTGCTGCTCAGTCCTTCAATGGCAGCCTGGAACCGTTTTAATTCTTTTCGCACATCAGATGCGGAAGTTTCCACCTTTTTTGCAGTAGAACGCAGCATATCCGGATCCATTTCCATTTTATTTCCTGCCATGCTCTCCTCCTGTTTCTATCTATGTCCTATGGGAGTCTTCCTGTAAATGACCAAAGTTCTTATACCATGACCACCCGGCTGCCATTTTTGATCCCTACTTCCCGGAATGTTTCATTATCCTGGATCAGACCTTCCAGTTCCACAGAACCGAAAACAATGTTATCCACTCCCGCAAACAGGTTGTGGCCTTCTAATTCTGCAATCTGCTTCATGATCTGCTGCTTTGCCGTACCAATCTTCATGCGGTCATCTAACATAAATTCATAGGTTTTGGCATTTCCCGGTATCTCGATTTCTAAATGGATCTTACTCATGTTCCCCCTCCTTTACAAAAGGCGTCATAAAGAGTACTCCTTTTCCTTCCCGTTCTGTAAACGCAGCTCCCGGGGGATAGATCCTGCTGCGCTCAGAAGGTGTTACTTCATATTCAAAAATACCCTGCTCATCAAAAGCTCCCCCAAGGTGGATCCCAGCTTTCCACCCGCCAAACCGGCGAATTGCCATGTAGCCTGCCAGTTCTTCGTATTCTCTTGGAGACAGCGCCATAAAGAAATGCAGCTTATGTTCCATTCCTTTTTCAAAAACTGTTTCAAGAACTTCACTTACGTCAAAGTCTTCACTGTACACAGCTTCCATAAATTCAAACCCGCTGTTGATCAGAAGGACCATACGTTTGTAATCCTTTAAAGCTTCTTTCACGGAATTTCCCGTCTGTCTTGCCTCATAGACCAACTCATTGCGCTCTCCCAACTGGGGCAGAAGCACATTTTCCATAAAATGGTAAAGTTCCGCTTTGTCTGTCATATAGCCGTCCAGATCATTTCCCCTGGAAAATCCTTCCATTTCCCTTAAGCAGCCGTCAAATACATAAACCTCTGCTCCTTTTTTCTTCATCTGCAAGGCCGTATATTTAAGGAAATTGGTCTTTCCTGTTTTCCCGGAACCGCAAATGGTAAAACACAAGGTCCGGTCCAGGTCGCAGGTCAGGAAATTTTCCTCTTCTGCCCCCATTACAAAGATGTTGTCCGGAAAATCCTGAAAATGGATCTTATCCAGAAACTCTCTGCCGTCTATCACTGTCAGATCCGTTCCCAACTTTCTGGCCCCGGATATGCCATTTTCTGTTAAAGTCTTTAATTTTTCCCGGATCGTAAGCATCATGCTTTCCCCCTGGGATGCCTTAACAGGAAGTGCCGCCTGGAATTCCAGGGGACTGCCCTCTTTGATCAGACCTCTGCCTGTGGTCCGGTCATCCGGAAGGATCTCAGAGCGCATGCCGATAACGCTATCGTACTCAAAACGATCCGCTAGCTGAAGGCCGATGCCCTTACTAATGTTTTGCAGAATGCGGCTTCGGATATCGCCGGAATTATTGCAGGTAAGGATAAGATAAATGCCATAACTTGCGCCTTCCCTGGAAAGCTGGATCAGCGTGCTCTCATACTGCTCATAACTGTCAGAAAAGGCCGGATAATTGTCAATGACCAGAAATACTGCCGGTACATCGCTGTAGCTTTCACGGTAATCCCTGTAAGAGCCCATTCCTTTCTGGGAAAATGACTTCTTTCTGCGGTCTAATTCTTCCTCTGCAAAGCTCATCATCATCTGGATCTTTTCATCATCCCCCTCCATGCAGATGCAGCCTGTATGGGGAAGTCCTGCAAAGGCAGTCATGGTACGGCTAGAGAAATCCGCAATATAGAAATTCACCTGTTTTGCCGTGTAATGAAGAGCTGCACCGTAAAGGATCGTCTGCACCAAGGATGTCTTTCCAGAACCTGCAGAACCACAGATCAGCAAATGGCCGTCCTTTATAAAGTCCAGATAAACAGGGAACTGCTTCTGGTTCTGGGGATCATCTGCCAGACCAACCGGGATCTTCATCTGCTTTTCATCCCAGGTAAAATCCAGATCATCCAGATAAAGAAGATTTGGAAGAGGCGGCAGCCAGATCTGACGAAGAGGTTTAATGTGATTTTCTTTAGCCAGTTTCGCCGCATACTGCACCATGGCATCTAACTGGGTGAATTTCTTCACATTGTCCCCTTTTTTCTTCTTTTTCTTCTTTACCGCCTCCGGCTTGCCTGTAAGCCCGATAATGACCGCTTTTGCCTTGCTGTCATCATTAAATGGCACTTCCGGCGTATAGGGCGCTCCGGACCAGCCGGACTGGAATTCATCAAAGATCTCATCATTTCCAACCTGTAAAAATCCGCGTCCTGTTCCGGTAATGTAGGCCGCATCAGTGCGCTTTAACATTTCATTGGAGTCCTGTTTGTCTGCTACACGAAGACAGATACGGAAACGTGTATTGCTCCAGATCTCATCATCCACCACGCCGCTTGGCTTCTGGGTCGCAAGGATCAGGTTGATACCTAAGGAGCGGCCTACGCGGGCTGCGGAAACCAGCGCCCGGACGAAATCGGGCTGCTCTTTTTTAAGCTCTGCAAACTCATCTGCAATGATGAGAAGATGAGGCATTGGCTCCTCTGCTTCCCCGTTGCGGTACAGCTCAATATAGGCGTCAATGTGCTTGATCTTATATTCATTGAAAATACGCTGCCGCCGCTTGATCTCCGCATTAATAGAAAGCAGTGCCCTGGTAGTCTGGTTACCTCCCAGGTTTGTGATCACACCTGCCAGATGAGGTAATCCGATAAAGCTTTGGGCCATTCCGCCGCCCTTGTAGTCGATGAGGATAAATGCCACCTCATGGGGGTGATAATTTAACACAAGGCTTAAAATATAGGTCTGCAGCGTCTCTGACTTTCCACTTCCTGTAGTACCTGCCACCAGGCCGTGGGGGCCATGGTATTTTTCATGGATATCCAGGTATACCGGCTGCTCTCCCGCCTTCTGGCCAATGAGAGAACGCATGCTTTCGTATGTACGGTTTTCCAGCCATTTGTGGTACATATCCAGATCTTCTACTTTGGAAGTTTTATACATATCCAGGAATGTAAGCATATCCGGGATCGCCGCATGGGAGCTGTTTTCCCGCACTTTAAAGTTGGAAAGCTGTCTGGAAAATACATCCATTTCCGGTAAGCTTACCTGGTCAAAGGCAACGCCGGCCTGCTCTTCAAACTTAGATAAAGTGCTGTAACAGCCGCTGTAATCCTTTTCCCACTGTACAATGGTATTGCAGTGGGACGGCAGCTTATCAATGGCATCTGCGCCAAAGATCACACTGAGTCCCACATTTTTAGGCGGATCCAGCAGATACTTGGAAATGGGTTCCCCTTCGATCATGGAAATGTCACTGATAAATACTACATAATGAGGAAGGACTTTCTCCTCTTCTTCCCTGTTTTTCTGATTCTCTCCTGCTTCCAGCCGTTCTCTGATCACATCAGACAAATAATACATTACATCGCCCATAGATCTTGGGTCGCAGACGATCATACGAAGCTTTCCGTCAGGTGTATAGGTATGTGGAAGCCAACGGGCATATTCCATTTTTTCCAGGTCTCTGCCTGGGAAAACATAACACATACGCACATCGGTATATGGGTGGAGCGCTGCGATCTGAAGGGCTAAAATACGCATCAGCTGATCCCGTTTTTCTTCTTCTGCGCTTACCACACCTAAAAGCCTGTGGTCGTAGAGAGAAACAGCCAGTGGGACCTGATGCAGTGTCTTAAATTTCTCCTGCAGCTCCTCCATATGGTCATTTAAAGGATCATGTTCACTGCCCATATCCTCTTTTGCACCTTCGATCTCATTTGGCGAAGGCATATCCCCGCATCCCAGACATAGGGAAAGAAAATCCTCATGGGTACTGCTTTTTTCCCAAAGCCGTCTGGTATTGGTTGTGGTAAATTCCAGAAGTTCCCTGGAAGAAGGATACTGTTCCGCCAGTACCAGGCGGTTATATTCCGTTTTATTTTTCAGCTTTTCTTCCACTCGGACCAAGTATTCCAGATATTTGCTGACCCGGTTGGACTCTGACTCTTTTTCTTCTTTTCTATTATAGACAGAATTGACCACTGCCCACACAGCCCCGATCCCCGCTGCTCCTAAGGACATGCAGATACTTCCTGCTCCAAAGCCGTCGCTGGTCATGGCTGCTGCTAAAGCGATAGGGATCACCATAGTAAAAGAAGGCCCAATGGTAAATATTAAAGGCTGCCGTTTCTGCTGCTGTTTTTTAGGGCATTTTTCAATGGAAATGGTCTCCCGGTCCAGATTTAAAAGCTTTCGGGGAGTGCGCAGGAAATATACCTCTTCCGCATCTGTATCTTCTGTAGGCTCATCTTCAAAATGAGGGATCTCCACTGCCTTTAGATCCCGGATCTTGCACTGTCCATTGGGATTGTTGATCGCCAGAAGATTATTCAGGTACACGATTTTAAGGCCTACTACATAGATAATGTCACCGTAATGCAGCTTTGTTTTCTCTGTTACCAGCCTGCCGTTTAAGAATGTACCATTTACACTGTTTTTGTCGGTTATGCAGGCGGCTCCTGACTCAAAGGTGATCTCTGCATGACTTCCCGTCACAAAGCGGTTTTTGTATACAATATTACAAAGGTCGTCACTGCCGATCTCCAGCTTGAAAATACTGCCTTCTTTTATCATGTATTTTCCGAAATTTACATTTTCCTTCTGGACCTGGTCAATCTTAACGGAAAAATACAGATCTGTTTTGGTTACCATTCCCTCAATCACAACGCCGTTTTCCAAATCCGCGCTTTCCACCGGATCTCCCTTTAAGATCAGGGAATACTGGGGAGATCTTCGCAGTTTCCAGTGGCCGTCCCAGACTTCTGCGTTTAGCACCAGTTCTTCTTTTAAACCGCTGACATAGGGACGTATGGCAATAGGAAAATTGCGGTTATCAACATTGGGAAAATAGTTTTCCGAAAAGCCATTTTCAAAGAAAACGGTCATAAGTAATGCCATAAACTCCCCTCCTTTAATATGTGTTATCAAGGATACTTGCAGTCACTTCTTCCAGGGGCTCCTCATAAGAAGATTTCATAGTTGCATAGACGGCAATCAGATATTCCCCTTCTAATGGAAGCATCATTATGGATGTGGATGCCATAACACCTTCCTCCTGGTCCGTAATACTGCTTATATCAAAGGGGATATATTCACTGCAGTAAACGTCCCGGCCGGAACTGGTGTCCATCTTATATATCTGACTGTCATTGACCCCCAGTGTGTATTCTTCCATCACATGTATAAGATCCGTAGGATCTGTGCTTTCTGTCATGTAATTCATGTCATCCTGTGTGCCTCCTAACACATAAACAAAGGAAAAATCCCCCTTTTCCACACTGCCGTATTTTAAGTAGACACCACCGTCTGAATAGGCTTCTTCAAAGCTTTCCGGGTAAAATACATCGTAGCCTAACACCTGCTTTGCAGCCATAAGGTCACAGTCCGTGCCAAATACACCGCCCTTTTTGCCTCCTGAAAACAGTACCAGACAGATAACAAGTACCGCTGCCACGACCACACCACCGATTGCTAATGGCAGTACAGGAAGCTTCTTTCCCGGCTGTATGTCTGCTTTTTCTCTTCCCGGGCGTACTGGTTTTTCTTTCATCGCACTTCTGGCTTCTGCTTTTGCCGCCTCTTTCGCTGCTTTTCTTTCTGCCGCCCGCTCTGCTGCTTCCCGTTTTCTCTCTTCGGCTCTCTCTGCCTCTTCCTGTTTTGCCCTGGCTTTTTCCTGGGCTGCACGCTCTCTGGTCTTTTTTTCCTCTTCACGCTTTTCCTGGACCCGGCGCTCTTCTTCACGCCTTACCTCTTCCTGCTTCCTTCTGGCTTCTTCTGCCATTTCTCTGGCCCTTTCGGCTCTGGCTTCTGCTTCTTTGGCCTCCTGTTTTACCCGTCTGGCCTCTTCTTCTGCCTGCCGCCTGGCTTCTTCCTGCTGTTCCTTCTGCCGTCTGGCTTCTTCCTCCAGCCGCCGGATCTCCGCTTCCATTTCCGCCTTTTTCCGGCTCATTTCTTCCCTTCGTTCCTGTTCCGCCTGCTCTTCCTGCTGCTTTTTCCTCTTGGTAGCAAATAAAGCATCCGCTTCGTTTCGATCTGCCATACTCCTTCTCCTCTCTCTTTTCTTCTATAATGTGTGATCCCTCAAAAATAGGTGTTACTATCCCTTTAAATGTTCCCGTTCTGCCATGGAAAGGATCTCATCATGGCTCAATTCCACATTTCCAAAACGGACAAAGATCCCATTTGTCACTGCGCTGTTCCACACCTTCGGGTCTGTAAGAGTGCGGAACCGTATTTTATCCACATAAGGCTCCATATCTAAAAGCAGACGGCTGCCTGATATAAAATCAATCTGCAGAATGTAAGGTTCTAAGGGCTTCACAGCCAAAATATACTTTCTCTCCACATGAGTCCTCCTTCCAATACAATTAACTAAAAAAGATCTACCGTACATTTACTGTACGATAGATCTTCATGAAAACATATTAACTAAAGGTTAGTTATTGGTATAAAACCGCTCTAAAAGCTGCTTGCGCTTGGTGCGCGTATCTCCCGTGATCTCTAATTTGGAATAGATCTGGTTGATATACTGCTTTATGGTCCCTTCGGAAAGATAAAGTCTTACTGCGATTTCTTTATTGCTCATATGGGCGGCTATTAATTCGGTCAGTTTTAATTCCTGCTCTGTAAGGCACTTAAATTCTTCCGGGTAAGTCTTTTCATTTCCAAGTTTTTTACATTTTTCCTCATAGGTCTTACCAAGAGAACGGATCTTTTCCAAAAATCCTTCTTCCACCTCCACTAGGTTTCCCTCAAAAAGAGGCTCCAGATAAGTAAAATTCTCTACAAACGGCATCACCATATTGTCCTTGCCGGCCTCTAAAAGAGCCTGTTTTAAAATAGCTCTGGCTTCTCCATGCTTTCCCAGTTTTTCATAGGCCGCTGCTGTCTGGATCTGTACATGAAGGGCAACTAAGGCATAGTGAAGTCCCTGACACATTTCAAGGATCCCTTCGCTTTTTCCGATCACCTTTGCATAAGCCCCCTGAGCCAGATACACCTGATTTTCGATCATTTCCATCATAGGTCTTCCTGGAGCCAGGAAATTAACTGTGGACAGCTTATGTTCTCCAAAGAGTTCCGGAATCTGGTCCACATGGCCGGTCAGTGCATGATAATAAGCGCTGGTGCTGTTAAAAATATTGATCCACATGGAATTGTGATGCTTCATCAGCTCCATATAACGCTGTTCAAAGGAGTACCTCTGTTTGATATCCATACAGAGAGACAGCCGCCTGGACAGGAAATCACAGCATAAGGCCATACATTCCTGTCCATTTTCCTCGATCTGGGCATAAGCTCCTTCCAAAGCGATCTGAGCATCTGAAAAATGGCCCTGAACAAACAATGCCTCTGCATCCATGACCCGCTCTGCTCCCTGACCATGTCCGTTGGTGATCTTATAATAATGAGGCATGCACTCATTCATTTCTTCCTGCTCTTTTAAAAGTTCCCCCGGTTCTCTGTGAAACATCATAAGCACAGAAGGAGAGCCAAAAGTCCAGCCGCCGTCATTGCGGATGCTGATAGCAGGCCGCGACATCTGTCTGCTGGCACTGCGGTGGAAATGACTCATCTTGGAAATGTCATTGTACATTAAAAAACTGGTGATCAGGTCACATTCCCCTAAAAGATTTCCTCTTTCTTCCTTTGATATTTCTGTATGCCGGTCAATGGCATGGATGAGAAAATCTTTTATTTTTAACATTTCCGGGATCTTGCGCCAGTTAAACATGCAGCGCATCAGTACCAGAACAGATAATGGATGGGCTTCCAAAACATCTTTTGGGCATTTACTTAAGAAGCTTAATACATCATCTGCCTTTAAAGAAGCTAACAGGACCCCTGCATCCTTCTGAATCGCACCTAAAGCTCCATGGAAATTACCGCTTTTCCCGTAGGAGTCCAGCGCGTGAAGATACTGCTTATGTTCTTCATACCATTTACCATAGCGATCCAGATATACTGTCTGTTTTTCTTTTTCCATTACCCCGAATGCCCGCTCTGCACATTCTTTCATCATATGGTGGAAACGATAAGTCACTCCGTCTGTTAGGCGGCTGACGAAGGCATTCTGTCTGGTCATAGACGATAACAGTTGCTCTGTATTTTCATTTTCTGTAATAAATCTGGCCATTTCTGCAGAAAATTCATCTGCAAGCCCCATAACAATAAGAAATTCCCTCTGCATCTCAGGAAGAGGATCGATCATGGCAGCCGAAAACATTTCATAAATATCGGAATGGTTATCCGGCAGTTCTCCCCGTTCTGCAAAGGAACATAAATTTAAGTAGACAGCGGAAAACCAGCCTTCACTGGAATGAAGAAGAGCTTCGATCTGCCTGTCGCTTAGTTCCGTGCCGCAAAGGTGAGCATAAACAGAAAGCTCCGTATGGTTTAACCGCAGATGATCCACTGTGATCTGGTGCAGCTTACTCCCTAAACCAACCACTGCCCCGCCAGGCAAAAAACGGTCGCGGCTTGCTACCGCAAGGTGAACATTTTCCGGGATCCGTCTTGCCAAAGTGCAGAGAAATTCTGCGATCCTTGCATCTGTAAGAAGATGAAAATCGTCAATAAATATATAATAATCCGTCTCACCTGTCAGAAGATGGCTGAGATCATCTGCAAACAGACCGCCGCTGGCCGAGTCTGAAGGGCACTCATAGTCATCAAAAAAGTTAAAGCCGGCAAACCGGAAGGCATTCTGCACACTTTTCCAGAAAATAGGAAGGTTATTTGTATAAATGCTGATGCGGATCACTATTCCGTGATCCTTTTTTATCCGCTCATTGAGATACCAGTTTACCGCCGTAGTCTTCCCATAACCCATAGGAGCCACTACCGTTGTCAGGGCGCATCGTGAGATCGGCCGCAGCTTCTCCTGTAAACGCTCAGATATGTAAATGGTATTCAGATCATTTTTCTTTCTTGGCATTTTCATTTCCCTCCCCCGGTTCTTTATGTTCTCTCGGAATCTTTCTGTGCCTGATTTTGTGAGAAGATTTTTTGTCAGTTGTGCCCAAATTTCTGAGGCGTACGCGGTGCGTACGTTGATGAAATTCGGGTGCGACTGGCGGAAAATCGGCCGCAAAAGCAGGTGCATGAAAGACACCGAGAGGACATCTTTATGTGTCCATTTTACCATGTAATATAGCTTTGGTGAAGAAGATTGTGCCAAAAGAACAAACGTTCTTTTTTATGTCTATACTTTTTAAGCAATGCATGGTATACTTTTTATAAATTTCTATGAATTTCTGCAAAGAGAAAGGACATTTCATGGATCATTTTAAATTAGTATCTGAATATAAACCTACCGGTGACCAGCCTCAGGCTATTGAACAGCTGGTAAAGGGCTTTAAAGAGGGAAATCAGTTTGAAACTCTTTTAGGTGTTACTGGTTCTGGTAAGACATTTACCATGGCAAATGTGATCGAGCAGTTAAACCGCCCTACGCTTATCATTGCCCACAATAAAACGCTGGCAGCCCAGCTTTATTCTGAAATGAAGGAGTTTTTCCCTGAAAACGCAGTGGAATACTTTGTTTCCTACTACGATTATTACCAGCCGGAAGCTTATGTTCCTTCTACGGATACCTACATTGAAAAAGACTCTTCTATTAATGACGAGATCGACAAGCTGCGCCATTCCGCTACTGCCGCTCTTTCTGAGCGCCGGGATGTGGTGATCGTGGCTTCTGTTTCCTGTATTTATGGTCTGGGAAGTCCCATTGATTATCAGAACATGGTCATCTCCCTGCGGCCGGGTATGGAAAAAGACCGGGATGATGTGATCAAAAAGCTGATCGAGATCCAGTATGACCGCAATGACATGGATTTTAAGCGCGGTACTTTCCGTGTGAAAGGGGATGTGGTTGACATTTTCCCTGCTTACTCTGACAGCGAAGCTTACAGGATCGAGTTTTTCGGGGATGAAGTAGACCGTATTATGGAAATTGATACGGTGACTGGTGAAATTAAAGCCCAGTTAGGCCATGTGGCTATTTTCCCGGCTTCCCACTACGTTGTTCCAAAGGAGAAAATGTTAGAGGCAACGGAACACATTTTAGAGGAATTAAAAGAGCGGGTGGCGTATTTTAAAAGCGAAGACAAGCTTTTAGAGGCTCAGCGTATTTCCGAGCGCACCAATTTTGATGTGGAAATGATGCGGGAAACGGGATTTTGCTCTGGTATTGAAAATTATTCCAGACATTTGACAGGTCTGGCACCAGGAGAACCGCCATGTACACTGATCGACTATTTCCCAGAAGATTTTCTGATCATCGTGGACGAGTCCCACATTACACTGCCCCAGGTACGCGGAATGTATGCCGGTGACCGCTCCCGTAAATCTACGTTGGTCAATTATGGCTTCCGTCTGCCTTCCGCGTTGGACAACCGTCCTTTGAATTTTGAGGAATTTGAGGGAAAGATCAATCAGATGATGTTTGTATCTGCTACTCCTTCCGACTATGAAAGAGACCATGAACTACTCCGTGCAGAGCAGATCATCCGGCCTACGGGACTTTTAGATCCTGAAATCTCTGTCCGGCCGGTAGAAGGCCAGATCGATGATCTTATTTCTGAAGTAAACAGGGAAACGGCTGCTCATCACAAGGTCCTTATCACCACTCTTACCAAGCGTATGGCAGAAGACCTTACCGATTATATGCGGGAAGCTGGTATCCGGGTCAAATATCTTCACTCCGATATTGATACCTTAGAGCGGGCCCAGATCATCCGTGATATGCGTCTGGATGTGTTTGACGTTCTGGTTGGCATCAACCTGCTGCGTGAAGGCTTAGATATCCCGGAGATCACACTGGTTGCCATTCTGGACGCAGATAAAGAAGGTTTCCTTCGTTCAGAAACTTCCCTGATCCAGACCATTGGCCGTGCCGCCCGAAATTCAGAAGGCCATGTAATCATGTATGCAGATACCATTACTGACTCCATGCGAAAAGCCATTGATGAGACAGAGCGCCGCCGCAAGATCCAGCAGAAATACAATGAAGAACACGGCATCACTCCTACTACCATCAAAAAAGCAGTCCGTGATCTCATCGCTATTTCCAAGTCTGTGGAAAATCCTCACGCTGCTGATACCAAGGACCCTGAGTCCATGGACGAAAAGGAATTAAAGAAGCTTGCAAAAGAACTGGAAAAGAAGATGCGCCAGGCAGCCGCAGAGCTGAACTTCGAGGAAGCCGCAAGCCTGAGGGACCGCATGATCGAAGTAAAGAAAATGCTGCTTGATCTAGAATAGAATGAGCGCAGCAAAAATGCGCGGCTGCAATGCAGACATTTGTTTTTTGCCAATAATCAAAAACACAGGAGAATATACATCATGGAAACAAAACTTGTCCTTTTAGGAACTGGAACCCCAAACGCCTGCCCCAATGCCAGCGGACCTGCTTCTGCTGTGGTCGTTGGTGACAGGGCTTATCTGGTAGATTTTGGTCCTGGCGTGGTACGTCAGGCCTCCAAAGCTTATTTTAACGGCATTGACGCCCTTCGCCCTGATCTTCTTACCGTTGCCTTTTCCACCCATCTGCACACAGACCACACAGCCGGATATCCAGACTTAATTTTCACCCCCTGGGTGCTGGAACGGGCTGTTCCCTTAAAGGTCTTTGGACCAAAAGGCTTAAAACACATGACCGAACACATTTTAAAAGCCTATGAAACAGATATTGATTTCCGTATCCACGGCTTTGAAAAGGCAAATGAACAGGGATATCAGGTAGATGTAACAGAGATCGAAGAACCTGGCATTGTTTATAAAGATGACCGTGTCACCGTAGAGGCATTTCCAGTAAGCCATGGAACTCTCATCAGCTACGGCTATAAATTTGTGACTGCTGACCGTACCATCGTAATCTCCGGAGATACTGCTCCATTAGACATCATAGCTGAAAAGGCCGCTGGCTGCGATATTCTTCTTCACGAAGTAGAATACAGCGCCGGTATCGCCTGCAGAGAACCAAAATGGCAGAAATACCACCAGGAAGTACACACCTTAAGTACGGACCTGGCGAAAGTAGCAGGAAAAGCAAAGCCAAAGCTTCTTGTCACCTATCACCGCATCTATCATATGAATATCCAGGATAATCATATCAATCTGGAAGCCGAAATGCGCCACAGGGATGAAGCTATTTTAGACGAGATCCGGGCTGCCGGTTATGAAGGAATGACTGTAAACGGAAGGGATCTGGATGTATTTTAAGTTTTTCTGCTAAAGCTCAACACAGCCTGCTTTTTCCAAAGGTATAGCAGCCCATCCGCCAACACGGTGTTGGCGCATTTTTGATATGCATGACAGCAAAAGAGCCCGGATACAGTGATCTGCTTATCCGGACTCTTACTATTTACTCTTCTTTTAACAACATACTGCTCTTTGCAGCACCTATGGCAGTTTCTTCCTCATAGGAAGATAAAACCAGCTTATTTTGAAACATTTCTTCAACAATTTCACAAAATACGGGATTTTTTCTCACGCAATTCCCAGAGCCGATCAGCTTCTTGGCCTGAATATCTGTTCCAATTTTAATAGTCTGATACATCTCATACAGTTCCGTACACATTCCTTTTAGGACTCCATAAGTAAAAGCCTCTGGAGTAAAATTCTCAGTATTTAACTGTTCAATACTTCCACTGCTCTCAGGATCTGTTCTTGTGTCGTCAAAGGTAGTTTTTATCTTAAGTTTTCTGTCTTCTTTGATTGCAAGATCCCGTTTTCTGCAAAATACTGACACACTTTCCTGTCCGATCTATGCATACAATACCATGCATCTGCCCAGTAAGACCGATTCTCTCTGCCTGAGGATATTTATCTAAAAAATCATCCAGCAGCTTTTTGGCTTTCCAGGCGATCAGATCCACATCCTGGATCTTTTCCCATTCATTGCCAGTAGCTATAAAACTGTTACTTTCTACGGTTTTTGCTTCCAACAATTTTCCAGCTTTTCCCTTTTCCTACTCTAAAACAACGCCGCTTATGGTGGTTGTCCCAATGTCGATCCCTATTATCTGCATCTTTTGTACCTCACATGTTTCGCAGTCATGAAAATTATGGGACCACTATTCTATCCAGAATACTCTCTTATCTTTTCTAGGCGCTGCTTTTGGAAGTTCACCATCCGCATAACCAACTGCGCAGTGGCCAATGCCTTCCCATTCTCCTTCAACACCTAACTCCTTTAATAACTGCTTATATTCTGGAAGTTCAAACTCCTCTTTCGCTCTGTGGATCCAAATGCTTCCCAGATTTAAAGCCTGAGCTGCAAGCATCATATTTCCCATAACAAGACTTCCGTCATATACATGAGTTGGCCTGCTCTTGTCAGCCAGCACAACAAGGATTACCGGAGCACCGTAAAAAGGATCAAATCCTTCCTGCCAGCCGCCGATCTTCCGGTTCATTTCTGATAATTTATCCCGCATTTCTTTGTTGGTAACAGCAATGGTGATCGTTGCCTGCTGCCCCATACCATTTGCTGCATATAAGCCAGCCTCAATGATCTGGTTTAAATCTTCCTTTGACGGCATATCCGGTTTAAACTTGCGGATACTGCGGCGTTCTTTCATAACATTCATGATCTCGTTCATAATCGTTCCTCCATAATTTCTGATATATTCTTTATTCTATCTCACAAAACTTTGTTTTTTCCATTTATTTAGGCTTAATTGCAGATTTCGGCTCAACGGTGTGAGCTTTTCGTTTGAACCGGTGTGACCATAAC
>CAVDQU010000030.1:0-21897 GCA_963611035.1 Agathobaculum sp. | reverse complement strand
CATTTTGCCTATGGAGATGCATTTCCAAAGTCTGCTCTTGAACTGGGGGCCGACGCAGTGATCCAAAGTGTCCATAAAACACTGCCAAGCCTTACCCAGACGGCTCTGCTCCATGTGAAAAATAACAGGCCGGATGGGGGATGCTATCTGGATATAAAAAAGATAGAGCGGTATCTGCAGATCTACCAGAGCAGCAGTCCATCCTATGTATTTATGGCGTCTATTGAAAATAGTATTTTCCTTATGGACCAGTGCAGGAAGGATGGAAAAGTGGCGGAGCTTGAGACTGCGTTGCTAAAGATCCGGAAAAAACTTGGAAAAATGAAAGGGCTGCGTCTGGTGGACCGGGATCTTATAGGAACTGCCGGCATCTTTGATGTGGATATATCCAAGATCGTGGTTTCTGTAAGAGGCACTAAATTAAATGGGGAAATGCTTTCTCAGATCTTAAGGAAAAAGTATCATCTGGAAATGGAAATGTGCGGTGCCGATTATGTAACGGCCATAGCAGCTATTGGAGACAGTAAAAAGGGATTGAAGCGACTGAAAAAAGCCCTTCTTGAGATAGATAAAGAACTGGAAAAAACTGGAAAAATCTGCAATAATGGGGAAGAAGACAGTGTCTACAGTCGCCATGCAGAAACGGTGATGCCTGTTTTTAAGGCTATGGATGGGGAAAAAGAGTCAGTGCTTTTAAATGAAAGCTGCGGCCGCATCTGCGGGGAATTTGCCTATATTTATCCGCCGGGTATCCCACTTCTGGCACCGGGAGAGCGGATCACGAAAGAAATACTGGAAACATTATCCGACTATATAGAAAAAGGTCTGCCGGTCCAGGGACTGGAAGATACAGGACTTTCTACCATACAGGTAATGAAAGATTTATAAATAAAAATCTATAAATGAAAGATCTGTAAAGTCAGAAACAGAGAGAAAGATGGAAACATAATGGGAAAGATTTATTATGTAATGGGAAAAAGTGCCTCAGGAAAGGACACGATTTACAAGCGTCTGATAAAGGAACTGCCGGGACTTGGGACTGTCCGCATGTATACCACAAGGCCTATCCGCGACGGAGAGACCAATGGGGTAGAATATATTTTTACAGATGAAAAACAGCTTCAGGCCATGAAAGAGGCGGGAAAGGTGATCGAATGCCGCACCTACGATACCATTTACGGTCCCTGGAGTTATTTTACAGCAGATGACGGTCAGATCAATCTGGATACAGGCAATTATCTTATGCTGGGGACATTGGAGTCCTATGAAGCACTTTGCAACTATTATGGTGCAGAGGTGATGGTCCCAATCTATATCCATGTGGAAGACGGGGAACGCTTACAGCGGGCATTGAACCGGGAAAAGACCCAGAAGGCACCCAAATATGCGGAAATGTGCCGCAGGTTTTTAGCAGATGAGAAGGATTTTGCCAAAGATCGTCTGGACCAGTGCGGCATTAAAAAGCAATATGAAAATATAGATCTGGAACAATGCATGGAAGAGATCAAAAAAGATATGTCATTTTAAGACATATTATTTGGAGAAAGGAGAAACAGATGTTAAAGAAGATTGGATTTATCGGCGTTGGTATCATGGGAAAATCTATGGTGCGTAATCTGATGAAGGCTGGTTACGAGGTTTCTATTTATACCAGAACCAAGTCAAAAGTGGAAGATGTGATCGCAGAGGGCGCTGTATGGTGCGATACCGTTGCAGAGTGCTCCAAAGGCCAGGATGTGATCATTACCATTGTTGGTTTCCCGAAGGATGTAGAGGAAGTATACTTTGGAGAAAATGGTATCCTTGAAAATGCAGATAAAGGCACTTATGTGATCGATATGACCACTACAAGCCCGAAGTTAGATCAGCAGATCTACGAAGAGGCAAAGAAACGCGGTCTTCATGGCTTAGATGCTCCTGTAACCGGCGGTGACAGCGGCGCAAAGGCTGGAACACTGACTATTTTAGTAGGCGGTGATAAAGAGGACTTTGATACCTGTCTGCCTGTATTTGAGGCAATGGGAAAGGCCATCAACTACGAAGGAAAGTCCGGAAACGGACAGCACACCAAGATGTGCAACCAGATCGCCATTGCCGGCGCTTTAGCAGGCGCATGCGAGGCTATGGTCTATGCGAAGAACGCAGGACTGGATGTAGATGTAATGCTTAAATCTATCTCCACCGGTGCAGCAGGAAGCGCCCAGATGAACAATGTAGCTTCCAAAGCAGCAAAAGATGACTATGCACCAGGCTTCTTCTTAAAGCATTTTATCAAGGATATGAGCCTTGCGGATGAGGAAGCATCTGAACGGGGAACCAAACTGGATGTACTAGAGGATGTGCTTGGTATTTGTAAAAAACTGGAAGAAGAAGGCATGGGCGACCTGGGAACCCAGGCGCTTATCAAGCATTATAAGTGGTAATAAGGATTGTAACGGAAAAGACTGACAGGTGAAAACAGGACTGCTGTATATGAACGCAGGAACAGGAATAACGGGACTGCGTTTATGATATGGTGGTCCTGTTTTTTTTGTTGATTATGTGTATTATATACATAATAAATACAAAATACGACACGAAAACTATACAAAAGTTCAGAATAACACAACAAAAGTTAGAATAACAAATGGAAAACTGCATAATAAAACTGTATAATAACATCATCAGGAGTAAAAAACTCCAGGGAACGTGAGAAGCAGTTTTTTAGACTGCAAAATTTATTTTCCGGTCAGACCGGAAAGATGTACCGGGAAGGTACATAGAAAAGGAGAGGTGTATATGAAGAAAAGATTTGCAGCAGCGTCACTGGCAGCCATGATGGTACTGAGTATGACCGCATGCGGAGGCGGAAGCACCGCTACTACCGCTGCACCGGCAGAGACCAAGGCAGAGGAAACAACAGCAGCAGAAGCTAAGGAAGAGTCCAAGGAAGAAGCAAAAGAGTCTGAGGCAACCGCTGAGAAAGCGCCGGAAGATTACTCTGGTACAGTTGTTGTATATTCTCCTCATGACGCAGACCCGTTAAATGCAGGCGTAAATATGTTCATGGAGAAATATCCAAATGTTAAGGTTGAAGTAGTAGCAGCCGGAACCGGCGAGCTTTGCAACCGTATTGCAGCTGAGTCTGCTAACCCGATCGCTGACGTACTTTGGGGCGGCGGCGCTGACTCCCTGGCAGCATTTAAGGATTACTTTGAACCTTATGTATGCGCAAATGATGATGTAATTGCAGAAGAGTACAAGGATCCAGATGACAAGTGGATCGGTGAAAGCCCACTGCCAATGGTACTGTTCTACAATAAGGAACTGATCGAAAAAGACGGAATGACCATTCCTGAATCCTGGGAAGACCTGATCAAGCCTGAGTGGAAGGGCAAAATTGCTTACTGTCTGCCATCTAAATCCGGTTCTGCTTATACCCAGTTATGTACTATGATCCTGGGCCATGGCGGCAAGGAAGATGGCTGGGATTTCATTAAACAGCTGTATGATAACCTGGACGGAAAGATCGTTGACTCTTCAGGTAAGTGCCATAAGATGGTAGCTGACGGCGAGTTCTATGTAGGACTTACACTTGAAAAAGCAGCTGTTCAGTACAAGGATGATCCTTCTGTTGGATTTGTATATCCGAAAGATGGAACCAGTGCAGTTCCGGATGGTGTAGCTCTTGTTAAGGGATGCCCGAATGAAGAGAATGCAAAACTGTTCATCGACTTTGTAACCTCTAAAGAGTGCCAGACAGAGCAGAGTGAGAACTGGGGACGCCGTCCTGTAAGAAGCGATATGGAAGTTGCAGACGGACTGGCAAAGCTGAGCGACCTGGTATTAGTTGATTATGACTTTGACTGGGCTGCAAATGAAAAAGAGTCCATTATTGAACACTTCAATGATATTATGGTGGATTAATCTTTCTGAAATGAAAGTAATGGGAAACAAATAATAGAAAGACTGCCTGGCCCTGGCGGGCGGGCAGTCTTTCTATTATAGGGAACATGAATGCAAAAAGTGGGAGTGTCTTCCAGAAAAGCAGTTGGGAAGTGCACATTGAATAAAAAGGAGGACCAGATATGAGCCATGCAGTGATCATTAAAAATGCCGTGAAAAAATACGGTGATTTTACAGCGTTAAACGGAGTAAGCCTGGATATTAAACAGGGAGAGTTTTTTACTCTTTTAGGACCGTCAGGATGCGGAAAAACCACCCTTCTGCGTATGATCGCAGGATTTAATACAGTAGACGGAGGCGAGATCTGTTTTGATGACCGGGTGATCAACAATCTGGAGGCTCATAAGAGAGATATCGGTATGGTTTTCCAGAATTATGCCATCTTCCCACATCTGACAGTAGCTGAAAACGTAGCATACGGCCTGAAAGCGAAGAAGTGTCCAAAGGATCAGATCCCGGGAAAAGTAGAAGAAGCCCTGGAACTGGTGCAGATCGGCAAATTAAAGGACAGAAAGCCAAATGAGCTTTCCGGCGGACAGCAGCAGCGAGTAGCTTTGGCAAGAGCTTTCGTTATTGAACCAGGTGTATTGTTGATGGACGAACCACTGTCTAACCTGGATGCAAAGCTGCGCGTGCAGATGAGAACAGTCATTAAGAAGCTGCAGCGCCGCCTGGGAATTACCACGATCTACGTAACCCATGACCAGGAAGAGGCACTGGCTATTTCTGACCGCATTGCTGTTATGAAGGAAGGAAATATCATGCAGGTGGGAACTCCGGAAGAAATCTATAAGAAACCGGAAAATACCTTTGTAGCCGGATTTATCGGTGTTTCCAACTTTGTAGAATGCGATGTTAAGGGAGACGATCCAAATCAGGCAGTGCTGGATATTAAGGGAGAATGCTCCATTACCTGTACGTTAAAGAAGCCGTTTAATGGTAAGGGCATTATTTCTGCAAGACCGGAGCAGCTGTTCTTTGACGATAAAGAAGGACTGCCGGGAACCATTACCATTTCCACCTTCTTAGGCGACTTTATTGAATATGAGATCCAGCTGGATAATGGACAGACCGTACAGTTAAATGAGTATACAAAGGATGTACATGAGCTGAGACCGGACGGCGAGAAGGTAAAGGTAAACTTTGATATCCGTGCAGTAGGCGTATATGATGCAGCAACCCAGGAGGTGATCTCATGGTAGGTTCCGGAAAGAAGTTAGACTTCTGGTTCTGGGTGAAAGTGGCAGTTGTGGGATTTATGCTGGTATTTCTGATCTATCCCTTCTGTACCTTGATCACCCGAAGCTTTTTCTCAACGAAGGTAGACGGTTTTACCTTTGAGAACTATATCAGATTTTTTACAAAGAAATATTATTATTCCGCATTAGGAAGAAGTATTTTTGTATCTGTGGTCACTACGATCACAACACTGGTGGTAGGTGTTCCTATTGCCTATGTAATGTCCCGTTATAATGTATGGGGCAAGCAGTTCATCCATATTTTTATCATCATGAGCCTTATGAGCCCGCCATTTATCGGCGCATACAGCTGGATCATGTTGTTTGGACGTTCTGGTCTGATAACAAATATGTTTTCACAGTTTGGCATCCAGCTTCCAAGTATTTACGGAAAACTGGGTATCATCCTGGTATTTACATTTAAGCTGTTCCCTTATGTTTATCTGTATACCTCTGGCGCTATGGGAAGTATTGATTCCAGCTTGGAAGAGGCAGCAGAGAACCTGGGAAGCAATAAGCTTCGCAGACTTTGGACCATTACATTGCCGGTAGTCCTTCCTTCTATTGCAGCTGGCGCGATCATGGTATTTATGACCAGTCTGGCAGACTTTGGTACTCCAATGCTTATCGGCGAAGGTTACATGGTACTTCCGGTTCTTGTATACAATGAGTACATGAGTGAGATCGGCGGAAATGCCCACCTGGCAAGTGCCCTTTCTGTAGTCGTGGTATGCTGTTCTACTACAGTCCTTCTGGTACAGAAATATTTTGTTACAAAGAAAAACTATGTAATGACCGCTATGCGTCCGCCAAAGGAAGAAGAACTTCACGGAGCAAAGCGTTTCCTGGCAACATTCCCGATCATGCTGGTTACATTTATCGGCATCCTTCCTCAGATCGTGGTTATCGTCAGCAGTTTTATCAAGAGTGACTTTACCGGATTTAAGAAGGGCTTCAGCCTGGGAAGCTATATTACTATTTTCAACCGCCTGTGGACCAATATCCGCAATACCTTTGTATTTTCAACCATTGCCATTATATTTATCATCATCATTGGTATGCTGATCTCCTATATCATTGTACGTCAGAAAGGCCTTGCAGGACAGTTAATGGATATGCTGATCATGTTCCCGTTCGTTATTCCGGGTGCTGTTCTTGGTATCAGCCTGATCGTGGCATTTAACAAGAAACCGGTGATCCTTACAGGTACCGCAGTGATCATGATCATCGCTTTTGTTGTACGAAAACTGCCTTATACTGTACGTTCCGGCAGTGCCTTCCTGCAGCAAATGGATCCAAGTGTAGAGGAAGCTTCTATCAGCCTTGGGGTATCACCTATGCAGACTTTCTTTAAGGTAACAGCAAGATTAATGGCACCTGGCGTATTATCCGGCGCGATCTTAAGCTGGATCACCTGTATCAATGAGTTGTCTTCCAGCGTTATGCTTTACGGCGGCAAGACCAGTACGATTTCTGTGGCTATTTATACAGAGGTTGTAAGGAATAGTTTTGGTACGGCGGCAGCGCTGGCATCTATTCTGACTGTAAGTACGGTTATTTCATTGCTTATCTTCCTGAAGGTAAGTAAGGGTAAAGTTTCTATCGTTTAAGGAGGACACACAAATGGTAAAATTTGGAACTGGTGGCTGGCGTGCGATTATCGGAGAAGAGTTTACCAAAGAAAATATACAGAAACTGGCTTTGGCTATGTGTCTGAAAATGAAGGCAGAACATAAAGATACCAAAAGCCTGGTCATCGGCTATGACCGTCGTTTCCTTTCTAAAGAGGCTGTGATCTGGGCGTGCCAGATCCTTGGAAGAGAAGGCATCCACGTACAGTTTGTAAACCGCAGTGCACCCACACCACTGTTAATGTTTTACGTGATGAAACATGAACTGGACTATGGAATGATGGTAACAGCCAGCCATAACCCGGCGATCTACAATGGTATCAAGGTGTTTACATACGGCGGACGAGACGCAGATGAGCTTCAGACAAAGGACATTGAAAAATGGCTGTTAGAGGCGGAAAAATTGTATAACCCAGACCATGAGGAGGACGGCCAGATGCCGCCGCCAAGTTATACAGAACTGGTGAAACAGGGCATTGTAGAAGAGATCAATCCAATGAATGAGTATCTGGATAATATCTTATCTGTGATCAATGTAGATGCCATTCGAAAGAGAGATTTAAGGGTGGCAGTTGACCCTATGTATGGTGTCAGCTTAACGGCCTTAAGCACCATTCTGGCAGTTGCAAGATGTACGGTGGAGACTATTAACGCCCAGCATGATACGCTCTTTGGAGGCAAGATGCCTGCACCTGCAGAGGATACTCTTAAGAACCTGCAGAACTATGTGTTGGACCGCTACTGTGACATCGGCATTGCAACAGACGGTGACGCGGACCGGTTAGGTGTTATTGATGATAAGGGACATTATCTCCATGCAAACCAGATCTTAGTCATGCTGTATTATTATCTCCTGAAATATAAGGGCTGGAGAGGTGACGCAGTGCGAAACCTGGCAACTACTCATATGCTGGACAAGGTGGCAGAAAGTTTCGGCCAGAAATGCTATGAGGTGCCGGTTGGTTTTAAGTATATTTCCGCAAAGATGCAGGAAACAGATGCCATCATCGGCGGTGAGTCTTCCGGAGGTCTGACTGTAAAAGGCCATATCCATGGTAAAGACGGCATCTACGCAGCAAGCCTTCTGGTGGAAATGATCGCTGTGACCGGTAAGAGCCTTTCTGAGATCGTAAAGGATATTGAAGACCAGTATGGGGAAACTCATATGGAGGAACGCAGCTACCGCTTTACAGCAGAGGAAAAAGCCCGCATCCAGAAGGTGCTGTTAGAAGAGCAGAAACTGCCGGAACTGCCATTTGAGGTATCCCGTGTTTCTTATCAGGACGGCTGTAAGGTCTACTTTAAAAATGGCGGATGGGTAAGTGCCAGATTTTCCGGTACAGAGCCGTTGCTGCGTATCTTCTGCGAAATGGAGAAAGAGGAAGATGCAGTCCGGGCCTGCGTGGTGTTTGAGAGGTTTTTGGGGCTGTAAAGGAATGGAAATATAGTTGGAAGTCTGCTATACTTAGATGTAAACAATGGACATCGCAAAGGAAGACATGCATGTATACAGGAAAAGCAGACAAAAATGCAGTATATAAAACACATTTTGATACCGGATTGCTACGTGCGTTGCACTCTCGCAATCCTAAAAACATTCGTAATCCGCTCATTTTTCTTCAAAAAATGGCTACTTACTCATGTTTTTTGCGGGTTCCAAGGTCAAAAATTCGCCTGCAAGCAAGCTTGCGTCGAATTTCTGACCTTTTAACCCTGGTATCATACAAATTTTTCAACAGGGAATGCAAAAAAGGGCGTTCCCTGTTCTTTTTATCTGTAGTATCTGCGGCTGTATTATCCACTGGAGCAGGCCTTACAGGCTGTGGCCGGGCTGACGATCCGGTATTAGAGGCGGAACCGGAAAACTATGACCTGACTGTATTTACAGCCCAGGAACCGGAAGAATGGGGACCTGTGATCAAGGAATTTGAGGAGCGTACCGGCTGGAATGTAAAGGTGGAGACAGGTTCTGCCAGGGAGTTGCTTTCCCAGCTGGAAAAAGAAGAGGCAGACTGGGATGTGGCTTTTGGGGTCAGTGTGGATGCTCTGGAAGAGGGGAAAGAGTATTGGCAGGAAAATAAAGGCGCCTGGACGGGGTATTCGGCTGTATCCTTTGTTATCTTATATAATACCAATGTAGTGACCTATAGAGAGCTGCCAACTGGCTGGGACAGTCTGTTAGAACCCCGGTGGAAAGGCCGTGTAGCGGTGCCGGACCCATTTAAGTCTGATCTGGCAGCTAACCTTCTTACAGAAGCGGCTGAAAGCAGCGAAAAAGAAGAATTTCTGGATCTTTTAGCGGAAAATATGCAGTATCAGATGCCGGAAACCTTTAAAGAAGTGGAGCAGGGGATTTCCGACGGCAGATATTCCATTGGCGTCACCTCAGAAGAGGCGGCCAAAGCCCTTTTGGCTGCAGGTCAGGACGTAGATTATATTGATCCGGAAGAGGGAAAATGTCTTTTTGAAGACGGAACTGCGATCCGGAAAGGAAGCCAAAACATAGATGCAGCAGAAGAATTTGTGGCTTACACTACCTGTGATGATACAAAATGGCTGCTGCGCACCCAGCTTTTACGCCAGCCGACAGAAGATATGGACCAGAACGCTGCTGTATCTACAGAAGAGCTGAAGCAGAAATTTTCCAGACAGCAGGAAGTTTTAAGCATCTGGAAGATCATTATGGATGAAAAGGGCAGTACAGCCCATGAACAGGAACAGTGACAAAGAAGGCGGGGAACAGATGAAGATATTAAATAAGCTTTCATTTCATAAAAAGATATTTCTTGCCTGTCTTCTGACGGCGCTGGTGCCTTTGTTGTGCTCCAGCGTGGTTATGATCCGCCTGTTTACCGCATCTCTTGACCGACAGAATTTAGAGGAAGGCCGAACCCAGATCACAAAGGCAGAGGCCAGACTGGAAGCAGTTTTTGAAAAATGTGAGGAAGCCTGCGAGACCATTGCAGCAGATAAAAAGACGGCCCGGATCATGATCGAGAAAAGCGAGGCAGACCACCAGAGGGAAATGTATTTATCTTTATATCAGGCAACTCAGGAAAACTCCGGTTATGCCCGGTTTTCTATATATGACGCAGGAGGACATCTGCGCTATACTACGGACACAGAGGGAAAGACAAAAGACCTGCCGGTATTCTGGGGGCTTTTAAGAAAGGCTTCCAGGGCAGATGACATTGTATATTACAGGACAGACCCGGATCTTTCTATTACAAACAGCGATATTCTGCTTCAGGGCGCAAGGCCGCTGTATACAAAGGGCGGGGCAAAGACGGGCTATATTGTTTTTGATTTTACCAGGGAAAATCTGGACGACCTTTTAGGGGCGGAAGTTTCGTCGGGAGATGTGCTGCTGCTTTTGGATACTCATAAGCGGACGGTGTACTGCTCCGGACAGGACAAAAGCCAGTTCCAGACAGGTGATATGATCGAAAAAATACTGAACAACAGGAAAACGACCGATGCAGACCATGACCGGGAACAGTATCTAGTAAGTCATGGTGGCAAGACCGGTTTTTATTTTCTTTTATGCCGCCAGGCGCCTATGAGCCAGCCGGCGGTGCAGACCATGTGGACCGTCAGTCTGTGTCTGTCAGCGTTGGGATTATTCCTGTGTCTGGCTGTGTCAGGTGTACTGACAGGCAGTATTGCCCGCCCGGTACAGACATTAGACGAGGCCATGGAAAAGGTGAAAAAGGGTGATCTTTCTATTCGTATCCATACCCAGTCAAATGATGAAATGGGCCGTCTCACCCGCAGCTTCAACCAGATGACGGAAGATCTGGGGCGGTACCTGGAAGATAAGGTGCAGCAGCAGAAGGATCTGAATGAAACCAGATTAAAACTATACCAGACCCAGCTAAATCCTCATTTTCTCTATAACACACTGGATACCATCAAATGGGAAGCAAGGATCCGTCAGGTGCCACGGATCGCAGTGCTGGCAGAAAATCTGGCGATCATACTGCGAAAAAGTATTTCCAGCAAGCCATTTATCCCGTTGAGAGAGGAACTGGAGACCATTGACAGCTATGTAGAGGTGCAGAAGATCCGCTTTACCGGCCGGTTTTTGTGTGAAAAGGAGATACCGGACCAGTTAGAGGAATGCATGGTTCCCAAAATGATCTTACAGCCTTTAGTTGAAAATGCTATTATCCATGGCCTGGAAGGCTGTGAAAGCGGGTATATCTGTATTTACGCAGGCCGTGAAGGTGATATTTTAAATATATCCATTACCGATGACGGCCGGGGCATGAGCCCGGAGATATTAGCCTGGATCAACAGCCCGGAACCGGAGAAACGGGATGGGCATCTGGGGCTTTATAATATTATGAGGATATTAAAGCTATATTATGGAAATGAATATGGCCTGAAGGCAGAAGTGACAGAAGACGGAACAACTGTCACGTTAAAGCTGCCAGCCAGAAAGGAGGGGGACGATGTATAAGGTTGTAGTAGTAGAAGACGAAGAGATCGCCAGAAAAGGCATTATATTTACTATTAACTGGGAAGCGTTAAACTGTATGATCGCAGGGGAAGCAGCCAACGGGGAAGAAGGAGCAGAGGTGATCCGCCGCCTTTCACCGGATATCATTGTCACAGACCTGAAAATGCCCCGTATGGACGGCGTGGAAATGATCCGGATGCTGCGCAGTGAAGGAAACAGGGCGAAATTCATTATCTTGACGGCCTATGGGGATTTTAAATATGCCCAGAGCGCGGTGAAGCTGGGAGTCAGCGATTATCTATTAAAGCCATTAAAAGACGGTGATCTGGAACAGGCAGTGACCCGGATCATCGCCCAGTTAGAAGAAGGAGACCGGATCCGGCAGAAAGAAGAGGAAGAAACACCTATTTTCCGGTTTAATGCAGACAGAAAAGCGAAAAATAAGTATGTAGAGCAGGCAATCAAACATATCCGTGAACATTATAAAGAGGACATCAACATCAGCACGGTGGCGGAGCAGCTGCAGATCAGCGAAGGCTATTTAAGCCGTGTTTTCAAAAAAGAGACAGATTATACATTTACCACCTATCTTTCCTATTATCGAATGAAAGTGGCAATGGAACTGTTAAAAGAGGGAAATTTAAAGGTATATGAGGTGGCAGACGGGGTCGGCTATTCAGATACTGCTTATTTCAGTGCCCAGTTTAAGAAATTAGTGGGGATCGCGCCCTCTGAGTACCAGGAGCGGGTAAGAGGGCACTAGAGACCTGACCCTGGGAAAAAGTGTGTACATCAAAAAATAATTATGTTATCATAGAGAGTACATAAGAACCTCGGGGAGGTGGCTATATGCTTGAATTTAAAGACATCTTGGGACATGAACAGATAAAAGAGCATTTTCAGAACGCGGCAGCAACGGGGAAAGTTTCCCACGCTTACATTTTAAGCGGTGAAGCGGGAATGGGAAAGAAAACACTGGCCAATGCCTTTGCCATGACGCTGTTGTGTGAGGAAAGCGGCAAAGAGCCTTGTATGCAGTGCCACGCCTGCAAGCAGGTCCTTTCAGGAAACCACCCGGATCTGATCTATGTAACACATGAAAAACCGGCTAGTATAGGTGTAGATGATATCCGTGAGCAGATCAATGATATCATTATGGTGCGCCCTTACAGCAGCCAGTATAAGATCTATATTGTAGATGAAGCAGAAAAAATGACGGTGCAGGCCCAGAATGCTCTTTTAAAGACCATAGAAGAGCCGCCGGCCTATGCAGTGATCATGCTTTTAACTACCAATCCAGATGCATTTTTACAAACCATTCTTTCAAGGTGCGTGCAGCTGAAACTGAAACCATTAAAAGACTCTGTAGTGAAAGCTTATCTGGAGGAAAAACTTCAGGTAAAGGATATTCAGGCAGAAATATACAGTGCGTTTGCAAGAGGAAATCTGGGCAAGGCAATTCATCTGGCCCAGTCTGAGGACTTTAAGATGATGTATGAAGAGATTTTAAAGCTGTTAAAAGAAATCAGGGAAATGGATATTTCCCAGCTTTTGGATGTGATCCGCAAATTAAAAGATGACAATACGGATATCAAGGAGTGTCTGAATTTTATGCAGATGTGGTACCGGGATATCCTGATGTATAAAACGACTAAGGACTTAAACCTTCTCATTTTCAAAGATGAATTTTCCGCAGTAAAGAAGGCGGCGTCTTTAAGCAGTTATGAAGGGCTGGAACGGATCTTAGAGGCCATTGACAAGGCCAGAGTCCGTCTGGATGCCAATGTAAATATGGAACTGGTCATGGAGCTTTTACTTCTGACCATGAAAGAGAACTAATACTATTTTTAGCGGTGTTTTAGGAAAGGAAATCAAGTAAGAGAAATGTTGACAGTAATAGGAGTGCGTTTTCGGACTGCAGGAAAGATCTACTATTTTGATCCCGCAGACCGGCAGATAAAGATCGGGGATCATGTGATCGTAGAAACTGCCAGAGGCATTGAATACGGTTATGTAGTTTTAGGAAACAGAGAAGTAGATGAGACTAAGGTAATACCGCCTCTTAAGCCGGTGATCCGTATGGCTACAGATGAGGACCGGGCCATTGAGGCAAAAAATAAAGAGAAAGAAAAAGAAGCATTTAAGATCTGCCAGGAAAAGATCAAAAAGCACAACCTGGAAATGAAACTGATCGATGCGGAATATACCTTTGATAATAATAAGGTACTGTTTTACTTTACAGCAGACGGAAGAATTGACTTCAGAGAGCTGGTAAAGGATCTTGCAAGCGTATTTAAGACCCGTATTGAGTTGCGCCAGGTAGGTGTAAGAGATGAGACAAAGATCATGGGTGGTATCGGTATCTGCGGAAGACCGCTGTGCTGCCATTCTTATCTGTCTGAGTTTATTCCGGTTTCTATAAAAATGGCAAAGGAACAGAATCTGTCTTTAAATCCAACCAAGATCTCCGGTGTGTGCGGAAGACTGATGTGCTGTCTGAAGAATGAGGAAGAGACCTACGAGGTATTAAACAGCAGGCTGCCGGGGATTGGCGATACAGTTATGACTGCAGACGGTCTGAAGGGAGATGTCCACAGTGTTAATGTGCTGCGCCAGACGGTAAAGGTTGTAGTTGTAGTAGACAAGGACGAAAAAGAGATCCGTGAATACAAGGTAGACCAGTTAAAGTTCAAGCCCAGAAGAAAGAAGGGCAAAGGCGGCGAAAAGCAGGAAGAAGCTGAGTTAAAGAAACTGGAAGCGCTGGAAAAACGGGAAGGAAAGTCAAAGCTGAATGATAAATAATGAGAATGAACACAGCTGGAGACAGGAAGGAAATATCCTTTTAAGAGATGATGAGAGGATCGACGATCTCCAGAGAAATCATTACGGCATCATCCAGAGAAAAGGCACCTTCTGTTTTGGTATGGACGCAGTGCTGCTGTCTGGTTTTGCGGTGGTAAAGCCGGGAGAAAAGGCGTTGGATCTGGGAACCGGGACAGGTATTATCCCCATTCTCTTAGAGGCGAAAACGAAAGGGAAACATTTTACCGGCCTTGAGATCCAGGAAGAGTCTGCGGATATGGCCAGAAGAAGTGTGAAATACAATCATCTGGAAGAAAAAGTGGAGATCGTAACAGGAGATATCAAGGAGGCCGGAAGCAGGTTTGCGCTGGCTTCTTTTGATGTAGTCACCAGCAATCCACCTTATATGAATGATGCCCACGGGATTAAAAACCCGGGAGATGCCAAGGCTATTGCCCGTCATGAGGTGCTTTGTACCTTAGATGATGTTGTAAAAGAAGGCACAAGAGTGTTAAAGCCAGGGGGACGATTTTATATGGTCCACAGACCAAGGAGACTGATCGAGATCTTACAGACCATGAAGCAGTATGGTCTGGAGCCGAAACGGATGAAATTCGTACATCCCTATAAGGACCGGGAAGCCAATATGGTGCTGATCGAGGCTGTAAGAGGCGGCGGCGCCCTGATGAAGGTAGAAGCGCCTGTGATCGTGTTTAATGAGAATGGGGAGTATTCGGAAGAGATACGGACTACGTATGGGTATTAGAAAGCTGCCTCCCGGCGCTTTAGCGCCAGGGGGAGATATAATGTGCTTAAGCGGAGGAAAAGTACATGACAGGAAAATTATATCTGTGTGCAACACCGATTGGTAATCTGGAAGATATTACTTACCGGGTGTTAAAAACATTAAAAGAGGCAGATCTGATCGCAGCGGAAGATACAAGACACAGTATCAAGCTGTTAAATCATTTTGACATAAAAACGCCTATGACCAGTTATCATGAGTATAACAAGGTGGAAAAGGCAAAATATCTGGTGGAGAAAATGGCAGAGGGAACCAATATCGCCCTGATCACCGATGCAGGAACTCCGGGCATTTCGGATCCGGGAGAAGAACTGGTAAGGCAGTGCTACGAAGCAGGTATTCCTGTTACTTCCCTTCCAGGTCCTGCAGCCTGTATCACGGCCCTTACCATGTCCGGGCTTCCAACCAGAAGGTTCTGTTTTGAGGCATTTCTGCCTGCAGAAAAAAGCGATAAAAAAGAGCGTCAGAGGATCCTGGAAGAGCTGAAAAAAGAGACCAGGACTATGATCGTCTATGAGGCGCCTCATCATCTGGTGGCAACCTTAGAGGACTTGTACGAGGCACTGGGAAACCGGAAAATTACGATCTGCCGGGAACTTACCAAGAAGTTTGAAAACGCCTTCCAGACTACCTTTGAAGAAGCTCTGGCTCATTATGAAACTGAAGAACCAAAAGGCGAGTGCGTTATCGTTATTGCCGGAAAGCCGGTAGAAGAGATCCGGGAAGAAGAGATCCGCGCCTGGGAAGAGATGCCCATTGAAGAACATATGGAGCATTACCTGTCACAGGGAATGGATAAAAAAGAGGCCATGAAGGCAGTTGCGAAAGACAGAGGAATATCCAAGAGGGATGTGTATCAGCAGCTGCTGTAATATTAAAACAAATTAAAAAAACTGCCGCGAGATCACAGATTTCATGATCTTGCGGCAGTTTTTAATTGCTTTTATTTTCGTTACTCTGCTACATTCAATCCGGCCAGTTTCGCCAGCGCCAGAATGGATGCTTTAGAAACTTTCTTTCCTTCATATTCCACTAAATCTTCTGTTCCCCCAGTGAAGATATCAGCGTTTTCTGCTTTTTTTAGGATGATGCAGTCATCCTGGATTGTGATCTCAAGTGGGTCTTTTACTTCCATGTTCAGGCTTCGCCTGAGTTCGATTGGAAGCGTGATCCGTCCAAGTTCGTCCAGTTTTCTTATAACCCCTGTTGTTTTCATATGAAATACCTCCTGTTTTGCTGTACCCCGTGAAATTTTGCCACTACTGCCTGTGATACAGGTGTGACATCATGCATTGTTTATAATGTATAGTTAGAAAGTAACAAATTCTGAAAATTAAGTCAATGACAAAGGGGGGAATATAAAAGCAATATAGAAGAATATCTGAAAAATACTGAACAAAAATGAAAATAAAGTTGATTAACGCATATAAAAAATATTTCTTGACAAATGGTATCTCTTCCTGTAGTATTACTTTGATGTTCAAAGTATTTCTGCGGAAGGATAATAAGAATGACTACAAAAATTATAGGAACTGGTTCCTATGTACCGGCTCAGATCGTAACAAATGATGACCTGTCAAAGATCGTCGAAACCAATGACCAGTGGATCCGCAGCCGCACGGGGATCGGAGAGAGAAGGATCGCAACAGACGACAGCACATCAGATATGGCAGCAAAAGCAGCCAAAAGAGCTATTGAGCAGGCGGGGATAAGCCCGGAAGAGATCGACCTGATCATTCTGGCCACCTCATCACCAGATTACTGTTTCCCAAATGGAGCCTGTGAGGTACAGGCAAAAGTCGGCGCAGTAAATGCAGCCTGCTTTGATATCAGCTCTGCATGTACCGGTTTCGTGTTTGCTTTAAGCACTGCACATGCCTATATTTCTTCCGGTCTTTACAAAACAGCCCTTGTAATCGGCGCTGACCTGTTAAGCAAGTTAGTAGACTGGACCGACAGAAGCACCTGTGTCCTCTTTGGTGACGGAGCAGGAGCAGCAGTGGTAACAGCAGCTGAAAATGGTATCATCGGCCTGAATATGCACTCCAACGGAGCAAAAGGCGGGGTACTTACCTGCGGCAGTCGTTCTACCGGAAACTTCTTATTAGGAAAGAAACCGGAGCTTGGCTATATGACCATGGAAGGACAGGAAGTGTTCAAATTTGCTGTAAAGCAGGTTCCAGAATGTATCAAAGAAGTTTTGGAAAAAACTGGAAATACGGCAGAGAATATTGACCTGTTTATCATCCACCAGGCAAATTACCGCATTATCGAGTCCATTGCAAAACGCCTGAAAGTGGATCTGGAAAAATTCCCGGTAAACATGGAACACTATGGAAATACATCCGGCGCGTCCGTACCTATTTTACTGGACGAGTTAAACAGAGCCGGAAAACTTAAAAACGGAGACAAGCTGGTATTAGCCGGATTTGGCGCAGGTCTTACCTGGGGCGCCATGTTACTGGAGTGGTAACCAATCCATAATAAATACAGTAATATACACGCAGCGGTTTTGCCGCAGTGGATAAGTTAAATCAAAATATAAAAATGAATTAGAAAAAGGAGAACACTATCATGTTAGAGAAGATGAAAGAACTTATTGCAGATCAGTTAAGCGTAGATGCAGACAGCATCACAGAAGCTTCCTCTTTTAAGGAAGATTTAGGAGCAGACTCCCTGGATCTGTTTGAGCTGGTTATGGCTTTAGAGGATGAGTATTCCGTAGAGATCCCTGCAGAAGACTTAGAGAACCTGGCAACTGTAGGCGATGTTATGAACTACTTAAAGAACAAAGGCGTTGAAGCTTAAGTATAAGTAGACATGTCGCCTGGCGGCGACAATGAAAGTCAGCTGCTCCGCGAAAAAGCGGAGAGTACATCAATAGCAACAGGGGGACGGCGTGCTTACTATGGAAGCACGCTGTTTCTACAAGACTGCGGGAAAATCCCGGAATTTTGGAGGAAAGAATGAAGACAAGAATCACAGAAATGTTAGGAATCGAATATCCCATCATTCAGGGAGGAATGGCATGGGTGGCAGAGCACAATCTGGCAGCAGCCGTATCTGAGGCAGGCGGTCTGGGACTGATCGGCGGTGCAAACGCTCCTGGCGAAGTAGTCCGGGAAGAGATCAGAAAGGCAAGAGAACTGACAAATAAGCCTTTTGGTGTCAATGTTATGCTGTTAAGCCCACATGCAGATGACGTAGCTAAAGTAGTTGTAGAAGAAGGCATCAAGGTAGTTACAACAGGTGCCGGAAACCCTGAAAAATATATGGAAATGTGGAAGGCTGCAGGCATTAAGGTCATTCCTGTTGTTGCATCTGTTGCACTGGCTCGTCGTATGGAAAAATATGGCGCTGACGCTGTTGTTGCAGAAGGAATGGAGTCCGGCGGACATATCGGTGAAGAGACCACTATGACTTTAGTACCACAGGTTGTTGACGCTGTATCTATCCCGGTGATCGCAGCAGGCGGTATCGGTGACGGAAGAGGCATTGCAGCTGCATTTATGTTAGGCGCAGAGGCAGTGCAGATCGGAACCCGCTTTGTTGTTTCCAAAGAGTCTATTGTACATGAAAACTACAAAGAGCGTATCATCAAGGCAAAAGATATCGACTCTACTGTAACAGGAAGAACCCATGGACATCCGGTACGCTGCCTGAGAAACCAGATGACCAGAGAATATATCAAATTAGAGCAGGAAGGAAAGTCCTTTGAGGAGCTGGAATACTTGACTTTAGGAACTTTACGCAAGGCAGTTCAGGAAGGCGATGTAAAGAACGGAACCGTTATGGCTGGTCAGATCGCAGGTCTTATTTCCAAGGAGCAGACCTGTAAGGAAATAATCGAAGAGATGATGACTCAGGCAAGCAAGCTTTTAGGTAGGGAGTAATGAAAATGAGTAAGATCGCATTTATCTTCCCAGGTCAGGGCGCACAGACCTGCGGCATGGGAAAAGATTTTTATGAGCAGACAGAAACAGGCCGTAAGGTATTTGACAAGGCCACAGAACTTTTAGGCTTCTCTGTTCCGGAGCTTTGCTTTGAGCCAAATGACAGACTGGACATTACAGAATACACACAGGCAGCTATGGTCACCACCAGCATTGCCATGATGAAGGTTTTAGAAGAAAATGGCGTAAAACCAGACGTTGCAGCTGGTTTAAGCCTTGGTGAGTATTGTGCGTTGGCAGCAGCTGGTGTTATGAGCGAAGAAGACGCTATTACCACTGTACGCCAGAGAGGTATTTTCATGCAGGAAGAGGTTCCGGCAGGAGAAGGCGCTATGGCAGCTATCCTGGCACTGGATGCAGCAGTGATCGAAGAAGTAACTGCTGATATAGATGGCGTATGGATCGCAAATTACAACTGCCCGGGACAGATCGTTATCTCCGGTAAGAAAGCAGCTGTAGAAGAAGCATGCGAGAAGTTAAAAGCAGCAGGCGCAAAACGTGCCATTATGTTAAATGTAAGCGGCCCGTTCCACTCTGGAATGTTAGTTGGCGCCGGTGAGAAGCTGGGAAAGGTTCTTGAAAATGTTGAGATCCACAAGCCGGTCATCCCATATGCAGCCAATGTGACTGCTCAGTATGTAACAGAAGCAGAACCTGTAAAAGACCTTTTAGTAAAGCAGGTTTCTTCTTCCGTAAAATGGCAGCAGTGCGTGGAAACTATGCTGGCAGACGGCGTAGATACTTTCATTGAGATCGGACCAGGAAAGACACTGGCTGGCTTTATGAGAAAGATCGACCGCAGCGTAAAAACATTAAACGTTGAGAAATTAGAAGATATAGAAAAAGTAGTAGATGCTTTAAAAGAGGCATAAAAAGGAGAATAAACATGCTGGAAGGAAAGATTGCACTGGTTACTGGCGCAAGCCGCGGAATTGGACGCCAGATCGCTAAAACATTAGCGGCAAAAGGCGCATTTGTGATCGTAAATTATAATGGTTCTGCTGCAAAGGCAGAAGAAGTAGTAAAAGAAATCCAGGCAGCTGGAGGAAACGCTCAGGCAGTTCAGTGCAATGTTTCCGATTTTGAAAGCTGCAAGGAAATGTTAGATGCAGTAGTAAAAGAGCATGGACGTCTGGATATCCTGGTAAATAACGCAGGTATCACAAGAGACAACCTGTTAATGAAGATGTCTGAGGAAGACTTTGACGCAGTGATCCAGACCAACTTAAAGGGCGTATTTAACTGCACCCGTCACATTGCAAGACAGATGTTAAAGCAGAAGAGCGGACGCATCATCAATATCTCTTCTGTATCCGGTGTATTAGGAAATGCAGGACAGGCAAACTACTGCGCAGCCAAGGCTGGTGTCATCGGACTGACCAAGAGCGCAGCAAAAGAGCTGGCAAGCCGCGGCATCACCGTAAATGCAGTTGCACCAGGATTTATCAAGACAGAGATGACCGATGTATTAAAAGATGAGATCAAAAACTCTATCTTAGAGCATATCCCGATGAAGGCTTTTGGAGAGACAGAGGACATTGCAAATGCAGTTGCGTTTTTAGCATCTGAGGACGCACGTTATATTACTGGTCAGGTTATTTCAGTAGACGGTGGTATGGCTATGTAGAAAAACAGCAAAAGCTGTTTTCCTACACACGCCATTCAGGCAAGAATAGAACAGGAGTCAAACTTATGAATAGAGTAGTAGTAACAGGTATGGGCGCTATTACCCCAGTTGGTAATGATGTAGAAAGCTTTTGGTCTGCGATCAAGTCAAATACAGTAGGTATCGCACCGATCACCCATTTTGACACAGCTGATTTTAAGTGCAAACTGGCTGCAGAAGTAAAGGATTTTGATCCAAAGCAGTACATGGATCCAAAGACTGCACGCCGTATGGAGCCATTCTGCCAGTTCGCAGTAGCAGCAGCAAAGGAAGCGCTGGAAAACTCCGGCATTGACATGGAAAAGGAAGATCCATTCCGCGTTGGCGTAAGCGTAGGTTCCGGTATTGGTTCTTTACAGGCTTTAGAGCGCAATGAAAAGAGACTGTTAGAAAAAGGACCTGGCAGAGTAGAGCCATTATTAGTACCTTTAATGATCAGCAACATGGCAGCAGGAAATGTTTCTATCCAGTTTGGTCTTAAGGGCAAGTGCATCAACGTAGTAACCGCTTGTGCAACCGGTACACATTCTATTGGTGAAGCATTCCGTTCCATCCAGCACGGCGAAGCAGATGTAATGGTAGCCGGCGGTACAGAAGCAAGCATTACCCCAATTGGCGTAGCAGGATTTACCTCATTAACAGCATTAAACACCACAGACGACGTAAAGAAAGCATCTATCCCATTTGACCAGGACAGAAATGGTTTCGTTATGGGCGAAGGCGCTGGCATCGTTGTATTAGAGTCCTTAGAGCATGCACAGGCAAGAGGTGCTAAGATCCTGGCAGAAGTAGTTGGCTACGGCGCAACCTGTGACGCATACCACATTACTTCCCCTGCAGAGGACGGAAGTGGCGCTGCAAAGGCAATGGAATTTGCCATGAAGGATGCAGGTATCGCACCAGAGCAGCTTGATTATATCAATGCTCATGGAACCAGCACTCACCACAATGACTTATTTGAGACAAAGGCTATTAAACTGGCTTTAGGCGAATATGCAGGCAAGGTAAAGATCAACTCCACCAAGTCCATGATCGGCCACTTATTAGGCGCAGCAGGCGGTGTAGAATTTATCACCTGTGTAAAGAGCATTGAAGACGGTTATGTACATCCAACAGTTGGGCTGGAAAATCCAGGAGAAGGCTGCGATCTGGATTACACCATGCATGAAGGCGTATCTATGGATATCAATTATGCCATCAGCAATTCTTTAGGTTTTGGCGGACATAATGCCAGCCTGATCGTGAAGAAATTCACAGTGCAAGGAAGGAGAATCTTTTAAGTAATTAAAAATATTGACATTAGTGATTAAACGTGTTTAAATGCACTCAAGGAGGTATTATTATGAACACTTCTAATATCACTAATTATAAACCAAAAGATTTTGCTGAATTATT
>CAVDQU010000029.1:0-22982 GCA_963611035.1 Agathobaculum sp. | reverse complement strand
ACCTTTAGCTCAGTTGGTTAGAGCAACCGGCTCATAACCGGTCGGTCCTGGGTTCAAGTCCCCGAAGGTCCACTCTTCCTGAACTGAGGTTTTGAAAGAACTATATTTATTATATGGCCCGGTGGCTCAGCTGGTTAGAGCGCCGCCCTGTCACGGCGGAGGTCGACGGTTCGATCCCGTTCCGGGTCGTTTCTTTTTCAATTTGATAAAGAATACAGTTGGGGTCTTAGCTCAGCTGGGAGAGCATCTGCCTTACAAGCAGAGGGTCACAGGTTCGAGCCCTGTAGGCCCCATTTGTTATATGCGGGTGTGGTGGAATAGGCAGACACAAGGGACTTAAAATCCCTCGGACTTATCATCCGTGCCGGTTCAAGTCCGGCCACCCGCATTTAAGATGAAAACCGATCTCTTAATCATAAGGGAGCGGTTTTTTCTAAATTATGCGGGTATGGCGGAATTGGCAGACGCGCCAGATTTAGGTTCTGGTTCGAGAGAGTGCAGGTTCAAGTCCTGTTACCCGCAGGAAGATAAAGGCAGTTGTAAGTGGTAAAAAGCCACTGTACAGCTGCTTTTTTCATGCCAAAATTTTTGTAAAAATAGTGCTTTACATTCCCAGGATTTAGTGGGATAATAGCTGAGCGGTCGGACAAGATCTGGTAATAAAACGGATATATTCTATAAGATGTTCTAATAAACAAATTGCTAAAATAGCGGGAAATATCTGCCATTGTCTGAATTCTTTTATTTTCTATTTTTCCCTTTTCAAGAACCGATTTTTGTAGTAGTATAGTACTTGGCACTAGATATAGTGAGTGTGGTTTAAAAAACAACAATATTTTGTGCATGAGTGAGGGATAGTAATGAGTGTTGAAGTAAAAACGAATGTAATTAAACGTAATGGTGAAGAGGTCTATTTTAATTCTCAGAAGATCGTAAATGCAGTGCATAAGGCAAATGAAGAGGTGGACAGGCTGCACCAGATGAATGACTATCAGATCAGAGCGATCGCTGATAGTATAGCCAATAAGGTTCAGGAGTCAACTCATGCTGTAAATGTAGAAGATATTCAGGATATGGTGGAAACCGGCATCATGGCCATGAGAGGATATGAGGTAGCCCAGAAGTATGTGCGCTATCGCTACAAAAGGGAACTGACACGCAAGTCAAATACAACGGACAATGGGATCTTATCTCTTCTTGACAATATCAATGAAGAGGTAAACCAGGAAAACTCTAATAAGAATCCGGTGATCAACTCTACCCAGCGTGATTATATGGCTGGTGAGGTGAGCAAGGACCTTTCTCGTCGTGTGCTCCTTCCAGAGAAGATCGTAAGAGCTCATGAGGAAGGCATTATCCATTTTCATGATACAGATTATTTTGCCCAGAGAGAGCATAACTGTGATCTGATCAACCTGGAAGATATGCTTCAGAATGGTACTGTTATCAGCGAGACACTGATCGAGAAGCCTCACAGCTTCTTTACTGCATGTAACGTAACTACCCAGATCGTTGCCCAGGTTGCCAGCAACCAGTATGGCGGACAGTCCTTTACACTGGCACATCTGGCGCCATTTGTAGATATCAGCAGAAAGAAGATCCGCAAAAATGTGATCGAAGAGAGAAAAGAATGCGGCGAACCTATGGATGAGGCCATCATTAACAAGGTAACAGAGCGCAGACTGAGAGAAGAAGTAAAAAGCGGTATCCAGACCATCCAGTATCAGCTGATCACATTGATGACCTGTAATGGTCAGGCGCCATTTGTAACAGTATTCATGTATCTGGATGAGGTACCAGAAGGCCAGACACGTAAGGATCTTGCCATGATCATCGAGGAAGTCATGGTACAGCGTATGCAGGGCGTAAAGAACGAAAAGGGCGTATGGATCACACCGGCGTTCCCGAAGCTGATCTATGTGCTGGATGAGGACAATATTTCCGAAGATTCTCCATACTGGTATCTGACGGAGTTAGCTGCTAAATGTACTGCAAAGCGCATGGTACCGGATTACATTTCCGCAAAGATCATGAAAGAATTAAAACAGGGAGATGTTTATCCATGTATGGGATGCCGTTCCTTCCTGACTGTAGAAGATTCCCAGAGAAATGCAGACGGCAGCCATAAATATTATGGTCGTTTCAATCAGGGCGTTGTTACCATTAATTTGGTAGACGTAGCATGCTCTTCTGAGGGCGATATGGACCGTTTCTGGGAGATTTTAGACGAGCGCCTGGAATTATGCCATGAAGCATTAAGATGCCGCCATGAGCGCCTTTTAGGCACGATCTCAGATGTTGCACCGATCCTGTGGCAGAACGGTGCCCTGGCAAGACTGAAAAAGGGCGAGAAGATCGACAAGCTTCTGTTTAATGGATATTCTACTATTTCACTGGGCTATGCAGGACTGTATGAAATGTGCATGAGAATGCTCGGAAAATCCCATACAGATCCGGAGGCACGTCCATTTGCATTAAAGGTAATGCAGCGTCTGAACGACAAGTGCAAAGAGTGGAAAGAGGCGGAGAACATCAGCTACTCCGTATACGGAACACCTATGGAGTCCACTACCTATAAGTTTGCGAAATGCCTGCAGAAGCGTTTTGGCATTATCCCGGGAGTAACAGACAAGAACTACATCACCAACAGTTACCATGTACACGTATCTGAGAAGATCGACGCTTTCAGCAAGCTGAAATTTGAGTCTGAATTCCAGAAATTGTCACCAGGCGGTGCTGTAAGCTATGTGGAAGTTCCAAATATGCAGAACAATATTCCAGCTGTACTTTCTGTTATGAAGTTTATTTATAACAACATTATGTACGCAGAGTTAAATACAAAAAGTGATTACTGCGAATGCTGCGGATATGACGGAGAAATGGTCATTAAAGATGATGAGTCTGGCAAACTGATCTGGGAGTGCCCGAACTGTGGAAACAGAGATCAGAATAAGATGTTTGTAGCAAGAAGGACCTGCGGATACATCGGAACCCAGTTCTGGAATCAGGGAAGGACCCAGGAGATCCGGGACAGAGTGCTGCACCTGTAAAGCATTAATTATCTAAATTATCCCGAAAAAATAGTAAGAATAAGAAGTCTCAGAGTAAGATCTGGGGCTTCTTTTTTTGTGCCCTGTTATGCTTATTGAGAATTTCGTCAAAAAAATGTCAACTAGCACTATGCATAAAACATAATAACATGTATAATATATTGTATGTAAAATGCACAAAAAGGAGGGTTACAATGCTAGATACATCTTATTATGAAAAGACAGACCAGATCATTGCACGGTATAGCTGCGAGGAAAAGTCATTGATCCCTATTATCCAGGGGATCCAGGAAGAGTATCGTTATCTGCCGCCGGAGCTTCTGACCTATGTTGCGGGGAAACTGGGGATCTCAGAGGCGAAGGCTTACAGTGTAGCAAGCTTTTACGAGAATTTCTCTTTTGAGGCAAAGGGAAAATATGTGATCAAGGTCTGTGACGGAACAGCCTGTCATGTGCGTAAATCCATCCCGATCTTAGAGGGACTTTACAAGGAACTGGGGCTTGGAAAAAAGAAACATACTACAAATGACCAGCTGTTTACAGTGGAAACAGTTTCCTGTCTGGGGGCCTGCGGACTTGCTCCTGCTGTAATGGTCAATGATGAGGTACATCCGAAAATGACACCGGAGAAAATGAGTGAACTGATCGCAAAACTGCGGGAGGATGAGAAGGTATGAGGATAGAAAACAGAATGCAGCTCCAGTTATGGAGAGAAGAATGTAAGGAAAAATGCCAGAAAGAAAATTGCAGGATCCTCATCTGCGGAGGAACTGGATGTCTGGCAGGCGGTTCTGATAAGATCTATGCCCGTCTGAAGGAAATGACGGCTCATATGGGCAATGTATCTGTAAAGATCGGGGAAGAGATCGCCCATGTGGGGGTTAAGATGAGCGGATGCCATGGTTTCTGTGAAATGGGGCCATTGGTGCGTATTGAACCTTATAATTATCTGTATTTGAAGGTAAAGCTGGAAGACTGTGAGGAGATATTTGAGAAGACCATTCTCCACGGGGAGCCGGTCACAAGATTGATGTATGAGGATAATGGCCGCATATATGAAACTCAGGAGGAAATTCCATTTTATGCAAAACAGACCCGTCTGGTGCTTAAAAACTGCGGACACATTGATGCAGAGCATATTGAGGATGCCATAGCTGTGGGGGCTTATGAAGCCTTTGAAAAAGCGGTATTTGAAATGACACCGGAAGCAGTGATAAAAACAGTGACAGATGCAGGACTTCGGGGACGAGGGGGAGCCGGTTTCCCGGCAGGCAGAAAATGGTCCCAAGTGGCAGGTCAGAAGGAACTGGTCCGTTATGTAGTCTGTAATGGTGATGAAGGGGATCCAGGCGCATTTATGGACCGAAGCGTTATGGAAGGTGATCCACACCGCATGATCGAAGGCATGATGCTGGCAGCTTATGCAGTGCGTGCCCAGGAAGGTTATATTTACGTTCGTGCAGAATATCCGCTGGCTGTGCGCAGACTGCAGATCGCCATTGCCCAGGCAGAGGAAATGGGGCTTTTAGGTGATAATATTCTGGGAACAGGCTTTAGTTTCAGGTTACATATCAACCGGGGCGCAGGTGCCTTTGTCTGTGGTGAAGGTTCTGCTTTGACCGCTTCTATTGAAGGCAAGCGTGGTATGCCAAGAGTGAAGCCGCCAAGAACCGTGGAACAGGGCTTATGGGGAAAGCCTACTGTATTAAATAATGTGGAAACCTACGCCAATGTACCTATGATCATTAAAAATGGTTCCAACTGGTACAGCCGCATAGGTACGCCGGAAAGCCCGGGAACCAAGGCATTTGCCCTTACAGGCAATGTTAAAAATACGGGCCTGATCGAAGTACCTATGGGAATAACCTTGCGGGAGATCATTTTTGATATTGGCGGCGGTATTAAGGATAACAAAAAGTTTAAGGCGGTCCAGATCGGCGGTCCTTCCGGCGGCTGTCTGGTGGAGTCACAGCTTGACAGCAAAATGGATTTTGACTCCCTTTCAAAGATCGGCGCCATGATCGGTTCCGGCGGACTGGTTGTTATGGACGAAGACACCTGTATGGTGGAAGTGGCCCGGTTCTTTATGAATTTCACCCAGAGAGAAAGCTGCGGAAAATGTGTTCCATGTCGTGAGGGCACCAAGCGGATGCTGGAGATCCTGGAACGCATTGTTGCCGGAAATGGAAAAATGAGCGATATAGATGAACTGGAAGAGCTGGCAGATATGATCGAAAATACGGCGTTATGTGGTCTGGGAAAGAGTGCGCCAAAGCCGGTCATCAGTACGATCCATGCTTTCCGTAAGGAATATGAGGAGCACATTGTGGATAAGAAATGCCGAGCCCATGTCTGTTCCGGGCTTCGGGTATTTAAGATCGATCCTGAGAAGTGTAAGGGCTGCTCCAAGTGTGCAAGGAACTGTCCGGTAAGTGCCATTTCCGGAAAGGTGAAGTCACCATTTGTAATCGACAATGAAAAATGCGTTAAGTGCGGAAGCTGTATGGACAACTGTGCCTTTGGCGTTATTTATACGGAGTAGGGAGGACGGAAATTTATGGGAATTATGACGATTGACGGACAATCCATTGAATTTACAGATGAACCCAATGTATTGTCAGTAATAAGAAAAGCCGGGATCGACATCCCTACATTGTGCTATCATTCAGAATTATCGATTTATGGCGCCTGTCGTCTGTGTACTGTGGAAAATGACCGGGGAAAGACCTTTGCCTCCTGTTCTGAAAAGCCAAAGGACGGAATGGTGGTTTATACCAATACACCAAGGCTGATGCGCTACCGGAAACTGATCCTGGAGCTGCTTTTAGCGGCCCACTGCAGAGACTGTACCACCTGTATTAAAAGCGGCGAATGTCATTTGCAGGAGCTGGCCCACCGCATGGGTGTCCATGAGATCCGGTTTGAAAATGTAAGAGAGCAGCAGCCGATCGATACCAGTTCCCATGCCATTATCAGGGATCCAAATAAGTGTATCCTTTGCGGTGACTGTGTGAGAATGTGCGACAATGTGCAGAATATCAATGCCATTGACTTTGCATACAGGGGAACAGAAGCCCAGGTAATGCCTGCTTTTAATAAAAAGATCGCAGAGACGGACTGTGTGGGCTGCGGCCAGTGCCGGGTGGTCTGTCCTACTGGTGCTATCAGTATCCATACCAACATTGACGAGGTATGGGAAGTGTTGGCAGATAAGAATACCAAGGTGATCGCTCAGATCGCTCCGGCAGTGCGTGTGGCCATTGGAGACCATTTTGGCTATGCAAAGGGCGAAAATGTAATGGGCAAGCTGGTAGGTGTGCTTCACAGACTGGGATTTGACGAGGTTTATGACACTTCTTATGGCGCGGACCTGACGGTTGTGGAAGAGTCAAAGGAGTTTGTGGAGCGGTTTACTTCCGGGCAGAAACTGCCGTTATTTACTTCCTGCTGTCCTGCATGGGTGAAGTATTGTGAGACAAAATATCCGGAATTTGTGCCCAATCTTTCTACCTGCCGTTCTCCGCAGCAGATGTTTGGTGCTGTAGTCCGTGAATATTATAAGGATCCGGAGAAGAACGAGGGAAAGAAGATCGTATCCGTTTCCATTATGCCGTGTACGGCAAAGAAGGAGGAGATCCTGCGGCCGGAGTCCTTTACCAACGGCAAACAGGATGTGGATTATGTGCTGACTACAACGGAAGTGGTAAGGATGATCCGCAAGTCCGGTATTGTATTTGATAAGGTGGAGATCGAGGCGGCAGATGTGCCATTTGGCATTGGTTCTGGAAGCGGCGTGATCTTTGGTGTTACAGGCGGTGTTACAGAAGCAGTGCTTCGCAGGCTGAAGCAGGGACACAGCAGAGTGGACATGGAAGCTATAAAAAAGAGCGGTGTCCGTGGCGATGAAGGCATTAAAACGCTGACTTATGACTATAATGGAAGAGAGATCCGGGCGGCAGTGGTCAATGGCCTGGCAAATGCGGATAAGCTGCTGCAGCAGATCAAAAACCATGAAGCAGAATATGATTTTGTGGAGGTAATGGCATGCCGCAGAGGTTGTATCATGGGTGGCGGTCAGCCGGTCAATGCAGGTCCGAGAACCAGAAAGGCCAGAATGAAGGGACTGTATGATACAGATGTAAATACCCAGATCAAGAAGTCCAATGAGAACCCCATGATCCTTTCACTGTACGATTCACTGTTAAAGGGGAAGGAGCATGAACTGCTGCATAGAAATTTTAACGGGAAGTAGAGCATGTAAGTGCGGGTCCGTGAGTGTGAGCGGGAAGTAGAGCACGTAAGAGCAGAGCCTGGAACGGTTTCCGGGCTTTGCTTTTTGCTTGTGTGAGGGAATGATCTGGTGTATACTATAAAGATAAACTTATTGTTCAGTTATGTTGTTAATATTGGATATTTAGTTTGTTGTTTAACAGAAATGGGGAAATGACAGATGAATTATGGGAATATAAAGGAATGTGATATTGCAGACGGACCTGGCGTGAGAGTATCGTTGTTTGTTTCCGGCTGCCGGCATCACTGCAAGGGATGTTTTAATTCAGAGACATGGGATTTTCAGTATGGAACTCCTTTTACAAAAGAGACGAAAGAAAAGATACTGGAGCTGTTAAAGCCAGGATATATCCAGGGATTTACCCTTCTTGGGGGAGAACCCTTTGAACCGGAAAATCAGGAGGTACTTGTCCACTTTTTAAAAGAAATACGGGAAACTTATCCACAAAAAGATATCTGGTGCTACAGCGGATATCTGCTGGATCGGGATATGCAGCCTGGCGGTGCTGTGTATACAGAACATACCAAAGAGATGCTGTGCCAGATCGATGTGCTGGTGGACGGGGAATTTGTGGAAGTAAAGAAAGACCTGACTCTGATCTTTCGTGGAAGCTCCAATCAGCGGATCATGTGCTTAAAGGACGGGGAATTTGCAGGAATGTGGCAGAGGTAGGTTTATTGGCCGTACAGTGCATGAATAGGTATGAAATAAGTGACCGGTTTGACGGTTATTGTCCAGAAAATAATGGGAAATCGTGGATATTTTGTGAACAGACAGCCGTCCATATTGCATAAAAAGGAAAGTTGAATTATAATAAAGCTTACGAAAACAGGCAGTATGAGCGGTTAAGACAGTGCAGGAAAGAAGGGAAATCTTAAACCTGCAGATGAAAGGAGAATGGGAAATGAGAAGACGTTTTGCGGTTGCAGCGGCAGCGCTGGCATTAAGTGCGGCTTTAACAGTTCCGGCTTATGCAGGAACATGGAAATATGTAAATGATCAGTGGAAGTATCAGAGAGGTACCAACAAGTTTGCATATAATGAATGGATCAATGATAACGGAAAATATTATTATGTTGGCAATGACGGTATCATGAAGACCGGCTGGCAGCAGATCGACGGTCAGTGGTATTATATGGATCAGAGCGGTGTGATGCAGACCGGCTGGTTTAAGAATGATGACGGAAAATGGTATTTCCTGTATCCAAACGGCGCTATGGCTGTAAGTACAGTGATCGACGGTAGAACCATTGGAGCAGATGGTGTATGGGTTCCAAATGAAGGGGATACAGAGCCGACCAATTCCATGGATCTGGAAAATGGTTATCTGGTACAGAATATAGAGGGAATTGGAAAGAAAGGCTACACCATTATTTCTTCCGGCAAGACAGCAGCTGGTTCCCGTTGGGGTAATGCCATCCGCTTAAAAGGCAAAGGAAGCTACGTTCAGTGCAATACAAATGGTGAATACAGACTGTTATCCGGCGTATTTGGACCTTCTTCCCAGTTTGACAGCGCAAATATGGCAAGAATTACTGTTTACGGTGATGATGACCAGGTACTGTATACATCCCAGGATATCCATTACAATGAAAAGAATGTATATTTTGGTGTGGATGTATCCGGACAGAAGCAGATTCGTGTAGAAGTATCCCTGATCAAGGATAATGAGTGGGATGATCCGGTTATTTTATTTGACGGACTGTCACTTTATAAGTAGGAAAAATGAAATGAAAAAGAGTATGACGTTGGGATCAAGGTCCGGCGGCATACTCTTTTTTGTGCGCTTGTGTGTACTACACTCAGGTTCACGCGCTATCGACGCGTTTGAAGATTTCTTTTGGACTCATTAAATCACGTAGTTGTTCCACTGTTCGTCTGGCTGGATCAGGTCGGCGAGCGTGATATTGTCCAGATAATTATTGATCAGCTCGTCCAGTCCTCTCCACATTGGAAGAGTGCGGCAGCAGTCCATCCGTTCACAGGGGATCTCGTCTTGGGATTCAAGACAGGATACAGGAGCAAGGGAGCCTTCTGTAAGGCGCAGGATGCTTCCTACTGTATATTGATCCGGTGATTTGGTAAGTCTGTATCCGCCGCCTTTTCCGCGGACTCCGGAAAGCATTTTATCTTTTACAAGGATCTTGATGATCCCTTCCAGATATTTTTCAGAAATTCCCTGGCGTGCGGCTGTTTCCTTCAGAGGTGTGTAGCCGTCTGTCTGGTGTTCTGCCAGGTCGATCATAATACGCAGTGCGTAACGTCCTTTTGTTGAAACTAGCATAGTCATTCTCCATTTCTTGATATAAACCTATTATACAGCAAGGTTAGTGGTGGAGCAATGGAAATTGCAGAAAGTTGGAACAGGAATTTCTCAGTAACAGGAAAATCGGATACCAGTACTTCAGCAAAAAAATAACAGTTGACAAATAACAGATAGTGTTTAGAATGGCAGAATATCTGCGAAAAAATGGCTTAAATACGTTAAAAATAAGACAAAACGCAGGAGTGAGATAACGGAGAAATTGTGAGAAAAAAGTGAGGAGAAAAGTATGAAAACCAATACGGATCTGTTTGAAAAAGTTCCGGTGCCGAAGGCTGTGGCTACTATGGCAGTTCCGACCATGATTTCAATGCTGGTAGTTGTCATTTACAACATGGCAGATACCTTTTTCATTGGTCAGACCCAGGATCTGCTGCAGGTTGCGGCTCATTGCTGACGCTGTTTATGATGGTAGCCAGAAAATCCCTGGTGCAGGTATTTATCAACGACGCCCAGGTTATCGCCTATGGTATCCAGATGGTCATTGCCCTTCAGCTGTCAGCACCGTTTCTGGGGATTTTGTTCCTGTGCATCAATACCATCCAGGGAATGGGAAAGGCGATTCCATCATTGATCCTGACTGTCTGCCGTCAGGGACTGATCTTTATCCCGCTGATCTTTGTTTTAAATCACATGTTTGGGCTGGAAGGCGTTATCTATGCCCAGCCTACGGCGGATTATCTGTCGATCGTGGTGGCGATCCTGATCTGTACCCATTTGTTTAGGACTATGGAACATAGGAAAAACAGTGTTGAGATAGATTAAAAAATAGATTAAAAAATAGATTAAAAACAGGCTTATATTGAAAAGGTGTTTTTGTGGCTGCTTTCTGCGCATGTATTTGTGGATAGCAGCCATTTTTTATGTTAGTTTTGTGGATTGGGGGCGGAAGTCTGGGGGAAAAGCCGGGCAGAACTGTAACAATTTGACTGGCAGGAAAGGGGGATGAGTTGAAATATGACCGGGAAAATGGTATTATCAACATGCTGGGAAATAACATAAAGAATAAAAAAAGTTCCCAGCAGCAAATGGACTGGAAACCAATAATTTTTAAGCAGATCGGAGTAACAGGATTTGAACCTGCGACCTCTCGGCCCCCAGCCGAGCGCGCTACCAAGCTACGCCATACTCCGATATTCATAACTATTATAGTATAACAGAAATGAGACTATTTGAAAAGCCCTGATTTTTATTTTATATGGTTTTTACAGAAACAATAAAGAGGAGTTTCACAGATGATCAATAAGAATACAGATAAGAAAAAGGACAAGAAAAGGATTGTAAGTTTTGATCTGGATATGACACTTTTAGATCAGGCTACGTGGAAGATACCGGACAGTGCTTTAAAAGCAGTGGAAATGCTGCGAAAAGACAGTATCCTTGTCATCGCCAGCGGCAGAAATATGGATGGAATGCTTAGTGTGGGATACAAGGAACAGATCCGGCCGGATGCAGTGATCCACATGAACGGGACCCGTGTGGTTGCCGGGGATGAGCTGCTGTATGAGCATTTTATGGATAAGGATCTTTTAAAACGTTTGATCGCTTATGGGGAAGAAAAGGGGATTGCCATGGGGCTGACCATTGGCGATAAGGATTATTTTGTGAATCCGGCAGAGGTAGAAAGGATCGACAAGATCCGCTGGAGAGAGAGCATGCGTAATTTTCAGGATCCGTGGGAAATGCTGGAGTTGCCTATACGCACCTTAGCTTATATTGGAGAACCGGAACCTGTGGCTGATCTGGAGGAACATTTTCCAGAACTTAAATTTCCATTATTTTCCTGTCGCTTAGGGGCGGATATTGTAGAAGTGCAGGCCTCTAAGGCAAATGGACTGGTGCGTTTGTGCGAATACTATGGAATGGATATAAGCCAGACAGTGGCATTTGGGGACAGCATGAATGATTATGAGATCGTTCAGGCTGCTGGAACCGGAATCGCCATGGGAAATTCTGTTAAACAGTTAAAAGACACGGCAGATTATGTGACCGATGATGTTGACAAGAATGGCGTGTGGAATGCATGCAGACATTTTGGATGGATATAGTGAGTGCAGGAAAAGGAGAAAAAATATGGATAGAATGAATGGTGCAGCAGAGGGAAAAATGACGGTGGACCAGAAACTGGAACTGCTCAGGGCGAAGATGAGAGAATGCGGCATGGATGCTTATATGGTGCCTACTGCGGATTTTCATGAGTCTGAATATGTAGGAGATCATTTTAAATGCAGACAGTATCTGACTGGATTTACCGGTTCTGCAGGAATTGCGGTAGTGACTATGAAGGAAGCGTGCCTGTGGGTCGATGGCCGGTATTTTGTCCAGGCTGCAGCACAGCTTCAGGGAACTTCTGTGAAGATGATGAAAATGGGACAGGAAGGTGTGCCTTCTGTAGCAGGATATCTGGAGGCAGAAGTGCCGGGAAATGGCTGTCTGGGATTTGACGGAAGAGTGGTCAACGCGCTGACAGGCATTGACCTGGAAAAACGGCTGAAGGAAAAGAATGCTAAGATCCTTTGCAGTGATGATCTGGTGGGCGAGATCTGGGAAGACCGTCCGGCGCTTTCTGCAGAACCGGCATGGGCATTACATGAGAAATATGCAGGAAAGACAGCTGAGGAAAAATTAAAAGAGCTTCGGGCTGAAATGAAGAAGGCGCATACGGATCTGTATGTGCTGACTTCTTTGGATGATATTGCATGGCTGTTGAATATCCGTGGAAATGATATTGCTTATAATCCGGTTGTGCTTTCTTATGTGATCGTAACAGAGGAAAAAGTGTATCTGTTTGTGAATGAAGAAGTGCTTCATGGACATGCTTATCCATATATGGATAATTATCAAGATATAGATATTAATATGGATGTGATGACATATCTGAAAGGGTTAGGCGCAGAGATACTGCCTTATGATGATATCTATAAAATGGCAGCAGACATTACCGGACATAAGATCTTAATGGAAAAAGAGCATACCAATTATGCGCTGTATAACCTGTTAAAGGATAAGAATGAACTGGTTGATAAGATGAACCCGACTTCTGAGGCCAAAGCGGTGAAGAATGAGGTGGAAGTTGAAAATGAGAAGAATGCCCATATTAAGGACGGCGTAGCTGTGACCCGGTTTATTTACTGGTTAAAGCACCATATTGGTAAAGAAAGGCTGACAGAATTAAGTGTTCAGGATAAGTTAGAGGAATTCAGAAAAGAGCAGGAAGGTTATATTGAACCAAGTTTTGCTACGATCTCCGCTTATGGAGCCAATGCGGCTATGTGCCATTATTCTGCAACAGAGGAAAGTAATACAGTACTGGAAGAACATGGCTTTTATCTGGTAGACTCCGGCGGCCAGTATTATGAGGGAACTACAGATATTACCCGTACCATTGCTTTAGGGGAACTGACGGAGGAAGAAAAGGAGCATTTTACTCTGGTCCTTATGAGTATGCTGCGGTTAAAAGAAGTGAAGTTTTTATATGGATGCAGAGGCTTAAGCCTGGATTATGTGGCAAGAGAGCCGTTCTGGAGCAGAGGCCTGAATTTTGACCATGGAACCGGTCATGGTGTGGGCTATCTGTTAAATGTTCACGAAAGACCAAATGGCATCCGCTTCCGCATGGTGCCGGAACGCCATGACAATGGTGTTTTGGAAGCAGGAATGATCACTTCCGATGAGCCGGGACTTTACATTGAAGGAAGTCATGGCATCCGCACGGAGAATCTGATCCTTTGTGTGAAGGATGAGAGGAACCAGTATGGCCAGTTTATGAAGTTTGAGTTCCTTACCTTTGTGCCTATTGATAAGGATGCGGTGGTGAAGGAACTGATGACAGAGCGGGATATTGCACTTTTCAATGCTTATCATAAAGAGGTGTTTGAGAAAATCAGTCCGTATCTGGAAGGTGATGAGAAAGAGTGGTTGAGAGAGGCAACAGCCCCGATCTAGGGGGCTGATGCGGCTTGCTGAACTATTCCGCATAGGGAAGATCTACCATGGTATAGTCGTGGTGGATCGCCGGAAGGATCTTATTTAAAAGGTCTTCCGTGCGGAATTTCAGGCTGGAAGTGTTGATGCATGGGTGGCAGCCGAAGTATGGATGATTGTCCAGGATCTCTTTATCAATGAGCAGGCGGACTTTGTTTTCAGGATCGTTCATCAGGCCAAGGACACTGACAGAACCGGGAGTGATGTCCAGATACTGTTCCATAAATTCCGGTTCAGCAAAGGAAAGACGGGCGCTGCCGATCTGTTTGGAGAGAGCTGCCGTTTTGAATTTTTTGTTGCCTGGAAGGAGCAGCAGATAAAAGGCTGTTTTCTGGGTGTTGCGGAGAAACAGGTTTTTGCAGATCTCAATGCCTAAAAGCTTATCTACTTCCTGGCATGCTTCCATGGTAGGGAGAGTGTCGTGGTCTACACGGGTGTAGGTGATACCAAGGGAGTCTAACAGGTCGTAGGTGCGGATCTCCTTTGGAAGACGTCCGGTGGTATCTGCCGGGCGGCCGGTGTATAACGTGGGGTCAATGTAGTAAGAAACAGGATTTTGTGATGTGGAAGTTTCGCTCATAAATGTTACCTCGTTGATTTGTGATGTTTGGATATTAATGATTAATAAATACGATTATAAGAGCGAAGGAATAAATTGTCGATAGGATGAAAGAAAAAGGTGTAAAAATGCAGGATAAAAGAGTGCAGGGAAAGAAAACACAGGGAAACAGAACACAGGGAAGTAAAAGTCAGGGAGACAGAAGACCTGAGAGCAGAGCTGTGAAAGGGGCCAAGCCGGGACAGAAGCAGAGGACAGAACACAGAGGAGAGCAGAAACAGGAGCGATTTGGAAAGCCAGTTCTGAAACAGCAGCCTGCTCAGACTGGGGAAAAGGGAAAGAAGAGCACTAAAAAGAGCATGTGTCCTGTTATGCGCCAGTGCGGTGGATGTCAGATGCTGGATCTGCCTTATGCAGAGCAGTTAAAGACGAAGAAGAAGCGCCTGGAAACATTATTAAAGGGTCTCTGTCCAGTGAAAGATATGGTGGGAATGGATGATCCATTTTACTACAGGAATAAGGTTCATGCTGTATTTGACAGAGACAGAAGGGGCAATATCATTTCCGGTATTTATCAGGAAAATACCCATAATGTTGTGCCGGTGGAGAAGTGCATGATCGAAGACCAGAAGGCAGATGAGATCATTGGCACGATCCGGGGAATGTTAAAGTCCTTTAAGATCCGTACCTATGACGAAGATACAGGCTATGGCCTGCTGCGCCATGTGCTGATCCGCAGAGGTTTTGAAAGCGGGGAGATCATGGTGGTGCTGGTAACAGCGTCTCCTGTATTTCCATCAAAAAATAATTTCGTAAAGGCATTAAGGGAGAAACACCCGGAGATCACAACCATTGTCCAGAATATCAATGGCCGGGGCACCAGCATGGTTCTGGGGGAAAAGGAACATGTGCTGTATGGTAAAGGTTATATTGTGGATACGCTGTGCGGCTGTACTTTCCGTATTTCCTCACGGTCCTTCTATCAGGTAAATCCGGTCCAGACGGAGAAATTGTATACAAAGGCCCTGGAACTGGCGGGACTGACTGGAAAAGAGACCGTTGTGGATGCATACTGCGGCATTGGAACCATTGGCATTATCGCCAGTAAAAAGGCCGGAAATGTGATCGGCGTGGAATTAAATCAGGATGCAGTCCGGGATGCCATCAACAACGCCAAAATGAACCAGATATCCAATATCCGTTTCTTCTGTAATGATGCCGGCCGCTTCCTGGTAGGCATGGCAGAGGCAGGTGAAAAAGCCGACGTAGTCATCATGGACCCGCCAAGAAGTGGAAGTACAGAAGAATTTATGGACTCCATTGCGAAAATGGGAGCAAAGAAGGTTGTGTATGTTTCCTGCAATCCGGAGACATTGGCGCGAGACCTGGTTTATATGAAGAAGTTGGGGTATAAGGCAAAAGAGGCCGTGGGATTTGATATGTTTCCGGCGACGGAGCATTGTGAATGTGTGGTGGCTTTAGAGAGGAAAGGTCAATAGTCAAAAGCTTGAGGAAGATTGAACTATCTGGAAGTTTTCGGATAGTTCAATCTGAAGACAGTTATTGATATTTCAACTAATGTGTGATAATCTTATTGTAGACCGTAGGAAGGCGAGGGTAATGCCCGAATCCAAATATTCCATTGGCGGGTAGGCAGTTAAAAAATGGCTGCCTATTTTATTTTTATAAGCTATGATGTTTGTTTGCTGTTATGTATTATGGATTAAGCGAATCAGGAGCTGCTTTTGGCAGCTCCTGGAGATGATTTTTGCATTTTACGCCAGCTTCCAAATATCCCTGTCATACTCTGCAATGGTTCTGTCAGAGGAGAAATATCCGGCCTGGCTGATGTTGACGAGCATCTTCTTGGCCCAGGCGGTGCGGTCTTCGTAGTCGGTGAAGGCCTTTTCTTTTGCTTCGCAGTAGGCTTTGAAGTCTGGGAAGGTCATGAACCAGTCTTTGTTTAACAGTTCGTTGTACAGGCGTTCCAGGTTTTCTTTGTCGCCTACGGCTAACATTTTTTTGCTGATGATGAAGTCTACGGCTTCTTTGATAGCCGGGTCTGCATCGTAGTAGTCTTTGGAGCAGTAGTCAGCTTTCTTGTAGCGTTCAATGACAGTCTCGCTGGAGTCACCGAAGATGTAGATATTGTCATCGCCTACCAGTTCATGGATCTCTACGTTGGCGCCGTCTTCGGTTCCAAGGGTCACAGCGCCGTTTAACATGAATTTCATGTTTCCGGTTCCGCTGGCTTCTTTGGAAGCAAGGGAGATCTGCTCGGAAATGTCGCAGGCCGGGATCAGCTTTTCTGCCAGAGTGACATTATAGTTGCCTACCATAACTACATTTAAGTATGGTTTTACGTCCGGGTCCTTGTCAATGATCTGCTGCAGGCAGAGGATCATATGGATAATGTCCTTGGCAATGATATAAGCAGGTGCCGCTTTTGCGCCGAAAATGGCAGTGATCGGTGTAGTTGGCTTTTTACCTTTTTTGATCTCTAAATATTTGTGGATGAGATACAGGGCGTTCATCTGCTGTCTCTTGTATTCGTGGAGACGTTTGATCTGGATATCGAAAATGGAGTCCGGGTTGATGGTGATTCCCTGGGTTTCTTTTAGATAGTCAGCCAGTTCAGCTTTTTTCTGAGCCTTAATGTCTAACAGGCGGTAAATCTGTTTTAAGTTCTTTGTGATCACTGGTGTATCTAATTTCTTTAATTCTTCTGCGTCTTTCTTAAATCCATCCCCAATAAATTCTGTGATGAAATCTGTCAGTTCCGGATTGCTGTGCAACAGCCAGCGGCGGAAGGTGATACCGTTGGTCTTATTATTAAACTTCTCAGGATAAAGCTTGTAGAAGTTGTTTAATTCGGTCTCTTTTAAAATATCGGTGTGAAGGGAAGCAACACCATTTACGCTGAAACCGTAGTGGATATCAATGTGAGCCATGTGTACCAGGTCATTTTTATCGATGATGTATACAGATGGATCATCAAATTTACGACGTACCTTATCATCCAGGATTTCCATAATAGGAAGGAGCTGCGGAACGGCCTCTTTGAAGAATTCTACCGGCCATTTTTCCAGTGCTTCTGCCAGAATTGTGTGATTGGTGTATGCACAGCAGTGGCTTATTACCTCAATGGCATCATCCATTTCCATGTTGTGTTCTGTGGTCAGCAGGCGGATCAGTTCCGGGATGACCATAGTTGGATGTGTGTCGTTGATCTGGATCACGGCGTAGTCAGCCAGGTCGTAAAGAGTGGAACCTTTGGCAATGGCTTCGTCTAAGATCAGTCTTGCACCGTTGCTTACCATGAAATACTGCTGGTAGATACGAAGGATGCGGCCCTCTTTGTCGCTGTCATCCGGATAGAGGAAGAGAGTCAGGTTCTTTGCAATATCGGTCTTGTCAAAGGAAATGCCGTCCTCAACAATGCTTTCATCTACCGTTTCTACATCAAACAGGTGCAGCTTGTTGGTGCGGTTATTGTAGCCGGTAACTTCGATGTCATACATACGGGATGTGAGAGTGAAGTTTTTATATGGGACTTTGTAGGTCACATCGGTTTTGGTGAGCCAGGAAGTGTTCTCGATCCATGGATTTGGCTCTTCTGCCTGTTTGTTGTCTTTAAACAGCTGTTTGAAAAGGCCGAAATGGTAATTTAAGCCAACACCGTCTCCGTTTAAGCCTAAAGTAGCAATGGAGTCTAAGAAGCATGCAGCCAGACGTCCAAGACCACCATTTCCAAGGGATGGCTCCGGTTCGGTCTCTTCTACTGCACTTAAAGATTTTCCATTTTCTTTCAGAAGTTTCTTTACGGTATCGTAAATTCCCAGATTGATCATGTTATTGGAAAGCAGTTTTCCGATGAGAAACTCAGCGGAGATATAGTAAAGTTTTTTCTTTCCCTCATTGGAGCAGTTGTCTTTTGCCATTTCCTGTACCAGAGATAAAAGTCCGGTATAAAGCTCTTTTTCAGAGCAGGCGGAAATTTCTTTGCCACAGAGGGCAGTCAGTCTGTTTTTTAAGGTTTCTTTTGTCATTGTATGTTCAGCCATGAAATATTTTCCTTTCTGCTGGTGATATGTTAATGTTTGTCCGTGTTTCTTTTCCTGTGTTTTATGGGATCATTATAGAAAAAAATTCCGATTCCGTCTTGTAGAATGTCAGTATATTATAGTACAATACTATCAAAAATGTAAAATGAGATGAAAAATGATAGGTGAAGGAAAAATCAATGAGAAAAAGCGGTGGAATGAAAGGAGAAGAGAGGGATGAACCAAGGGTATCATGAGATCAAGGAACATGGAAAAAGAGAGTTCCCTTTTAATATTTATCCCTGCTCTATCCCGGTGGATTTCACTCATGTGGTTCTTCACTGGCATGAAGAAATGGAAATTATCGCTGTGAAGAAGGGAAATGGGCGGATCACGGTGGATACTGTATCTTATCCTGTGGCAAAAGGAGATATTCTGGCTGTTTTTCCGGGACAGCTTCATGCAATCTCCTGTGAAAATGGGGAAAGAATGGAGTACGAAAATATCATTTTCCGCCTTTCTATGCTTATGGGGGATAATGGAGACGGCTGCACGGTACATTTTTTAAGACCACTGCAGGAAGGACAGGCGAAAAAGCCAGTTCTGATACAGCGGGGACAGCCGGACTATGAGGTATTTGGGAAAGTGATACAGGAACTGGACAAATTTTCAGAGCAGCGGGGAAATGGGTATCAGCTGGCAGTCAAAGGACAGTTATTTCTGTTTCTGTATTATGCTTATGGCAGAGGAATCTTATTTGCAGAGAAGAAGCCGGGGCATGCAAAGGAGAAGATCAAGGGGATACTGGACTACATCCGGGAACACTTTGGGGAAGAGATCACCATTAAGCAGGCGGCAGAGCTTTGTTTTTACAGTGAGTCCCATTTTATGAAGTATTTTAAGCAGTATGCGGGGATGCCTTTTATCCAGTATCTTAATGATTACCGGCTGACCAGGGCCGGGGATTTTTTAAAAATGACAGAGGAAAGTGTGACCCAGATCGCGTTGAAATGTGGGTTTGAAAATCTGTCTTATTTTAACCGGTTGTTTCGGAGAAAGTTTGGGGTGACGCCGGGGCAGTATCGGGAAGAGAAAGAGCGTTCGCCTTTGTTGTAGGGGAATAAGAAATGTGCTACACTAAGGTATAAATAACAACACTTTCATGACAAAAAGGGGATAAATAATATGAGAGAATGTGGTATGCTTCTTCCGATTGCCAGTCTGCCTTCTAAGTATGGCATTGGCTGCTTTTCAAAAGAAGCTTATGAATTTGTAGATCAGTTGAAGGAGGCGGGACAGAGCTACTGGCAGATCCTGCCATTGGGACCTACCGGTTTTGGGGATTCGCCTTATCAGGCCTTTTCTGCTTTTGCAGGAAATCCTTATTTTATTGATCTGGAGCAGCTGCTCAAGGAAGAACTTCTTACAGAAAAAGAGTGTGAAGAGGCTGATTTTGGGGATGATGACAGGTATATTGCTTACGATAAGATCTACAAAGTGCGGTTTAAGATCCTGAAAAAGGCTTATGAGCGGTGGAAAAAAGATCATCAGCAGTTTTTAGAGTCCAAGCTGGATCCAGAAACCATAGAATACTGCTTTTATATGGCAGTAAAAGACCATTTTAAAAGCGCCAGCTGGAATAAATGGGATGCGGATATCCGTCTTCGCAGGCCTGCAGCAGTGGAGAAATACAAAAAAATGCTGGCAGATGAGATCGGATTTTATGAGTTCCAGCAGTATGAATTTAATGAGCAGTGGAGCCGTTTAAAGGCTTATGCCAATGAAAATGGCATCCGCATTATCGGGGATATCCCCATCTATGTGGCATTTGATGGGGCTGACAGCTGGGCTCATCCAGAGCTGTTCCAGTTTGATGAGGAATGTCTGCCAAAGGCAGTAGCTGGCTGTCCGCCGGATGCATTTTCAGCAACAGGTCAGCTTTGGGGAAATCCATTGTACGCTTGGGGATATCATAAGAAGGATCATTATAGCTGGTGGATCAGGCGTATGGAATACAGCCTGAAACTGTATGATGTAGTGCGTGTGGATCATTTCAGGGGCTTTGAGGCTTATTATTCCATTCCTTATGGGGATCCTACAGCTGAGTTTGGCCACTGGGAAAAGGGACCGGGACTGGATCTGTTTGCCCAGTTGAAGAAGAGCCTGAAAACAGAAGAACTGCCGATCATTGCGGAAGATCTGGGCTTTCTGACGCCGGAAGTACATGAGATGTTAAAGGAAAGCGGCTTCCCGGGAATGAAGGTGCTGGAATTTGCCTTTGATGACTCGGAAAACAGCGACTATCTGCCTCATAAATACACAGAAAATTGTATTGTGTATACAGGAACCCATGATAATGAAACATTGGTGGGCTGGTATGAGACCATGAGCCGTAAGAATAAGTCCTTTGCAAGGGAATACATGGGCTGCCGCCATACACCAAAGAAGGAGATGCGCTGGGAGTTCATCCGCCTGGCTATGGCAAGTCCGGCAAAGCTGGCTGTGATACCGGTTCAGGATTATTTGGGACTGGGAGCGGAAGCCCGGATCAATGAGCCTTCCACACTTGGAAAAAACTGGAAATGGAGACTGCTGCCGGGAGAAATGAACGGTGAGGTTTTAAAGCAGTGCAGGAGAATAGCGAAGTTGTACGGACGTCTTCCTGAAACACCAGATGAAGCCAAAGGGGAAGAGAAAGTCGTTGAAAAAATGAGTGAAAAAGAACCAGAAGCGGAAGAGGCCGTATCGCCAGAAATAAATTTGTAATATCTTTAAGGAATTGTTATATAAATATTCAAAATTAATTCATGCATTTACACTAGTTATCTGATAAAATGATACCAGAGGACAAAGGTCAAGAAGCCGATGCAAGCTTGCTTGCGTGAGGATTATTGACCTTGGGACTCGCAAAAACATGAGTAAGTAGCCATTTTTTGTAGAAAAATGAGCGGATTACGAATGTTTTGAAGATTGTGAGAGCACGTAGTGCGGAACAATCTGGTATCAGGTGATATCCGATTTTCAGGAGGGGTAGATTATGAGAGATCAGAAACGTTGGATGAAAAACTGGATCAGGGCATTGGCTGTGGGAACGATGATCGCCGGAGCGGTTCCGCTTTCTGTTATGGCAGCGGAAAAAGGCTGGGTCAATGAGAATGGTATAGTCCATTTTGTGGACAGCAATGGTTCTTATGCAAAGAATGAGTGGAAAACTTCTCAGGGAACATCTTATTATCTGGATGCAGAGGGCAATCTGGCAAAGAATACATGGGTTGACGGGACCTATTATGCCGGTGAAGACGGCAGCATGACAAAAGAGACCTGGATCTATGTAGATGAAAATGAGGGTTCCATGAAATCCGGCTGGTACTATCTGGGCCGGAACGGAAAAGTGGAGAAAAATGACTGGAAGACCATAGGAAAGGCAAAGTATTGTTTTGATGGTGACGGACGGCTGCGTACCGGCTGGCACTATGAAAATGGAGATATTTATTATCTGGGAAATGGCTCTGAGGGCTATACCAGAAGCGGCTGGTATTTCCTGGAAAGTGACGGAGAGAAACGTCCGGCTGAGGGAAGCATTTCAAAGGATCTGTCTACAGATTCTGAAAATGGAAAATGGTATTATTTCCAGTCAAATGGCAAAGCAAGAAAGGGCGAAAACGGTGCTCCAAAGGAAGCAGCCATTGACGGAAAGAAATATTATTTTGATGAAAATGGCGTTATGCTTACCGGCTGGCAGTGCGTGAAGGAAAAGGCAGAGCCAGGAGACGGAACCGGCATCAGCCGCTTTGTATACCTGGGCGGAAAAGACGAAGGTATGCTAAAGTGCCAGTGGTTTGAAACTTCTGAGAAACCATGGGATACGAAGGCATGGAGTACTGCGCTGGATGAACAGGCAGTGAGAAAGACCAATGCTGATGAGATGGCCCTTATGAAAAAAGACGGCTCCCGCTGGTTCTATCTGGGAAATAACGGAAGTCCCCTGTTCTTATCTGCAGACGCAACTGGATTGAAAGACGGAGCCGCAAAGATAGACGGAAAATATTATTTATTTGACTCTTACGGTGTCTGCCAGTCCGGTCTGATCAAATTTACCTCTGGAGGCAAGACAGAGACGGCTTACTTTGATCCGGAAGCAGGCGGTGCATTAAGCATTGGACGAAATACCAACGCTGTGGATAAGAGAGATAAGGTGTATATCTTCTGTTCCGGTACTTCCGGCTCTGAAAGGGGCTGCGGTGTTACCGGCGAAAAAGACGGTTTCCTCTATTATAATGGCCTTTTAGTCAGCGCTAAAGAAGGCAGTTTCTATGAGCCATTTAAGGTTGCTGGTAAGGTTTATCTGGTCAATGAAAATGGAAAGATACAGACAGAGGAAAAGAAGTATTCTTCTAATGGAAAAGCCGCATATGTTATAGAAGACGGAAAGGTATTTACTCTGGATGAAAACGGAGAGAAAAAGAGCGAGGCAACCGGTCTTAGCCTTCCATATGCAGGCTGGAAGATCCAGTATCAGAGATAGAGGTAAAATGAGAAATTAAATCAGGATATAAAAAATGCTGCAGGGCGTTGAACCTTGCAGCATTTTTGCATATTGACATGTTGTCCACCGACCGCCGACGGTGCAGCAAAAGATGTGTTTTTGCACCTCACTGTGTACATGGGAATACTTGAAAAAAAAATGACGGTCTGTTATACTTGATTAACAAAAAACTCCGTAAACATGAGG
>CAVDQU010000028.1:0-23244 GCA_963611035.1 Agathobaculum sp. | reverse complement strand
AGATTATCACAGACAAAGAAAATTTCGATTTAAGCGAGCAGATCAAGCGCTGCATCATTCTCCTTCTGCCGCAGATTGAGAAGAAAAAAATCAACCTGAAGCTTGACCTGCCTGAGATTTCTTATTATGGGAATGCGGAATTGCTGGAACAGGTCTGGATTAATCTTATCAACAATGCCATTAAATTTACGCCGGAAAACGGAGAGATTTCTCTGGCGTTTGGTTATGAAGGAAATGCCATTTTTGTCAGTATCTCAGACAGCGGCGCCGGCATGGACAGTGAAACGGTGGCCCATATTTTTGAAAAGTATTATCAGGGAAGCACAGGAAGAGCAAAAGGCGGAAATGGCATCGGGCTTTCTATTGTGCATCGTATCGTCACCTTATGCGGCGGTCATGTGGAAGTAGCCAGCTCTCCGGGAGTGTTTTTAAGGTTTTTCTGCCAGCGAAATAATTAAAAAATATTGCAGACGGATTGAGACATCACCTCAATCCGTCTTTTTTGCTGCCAATGAGAAAATGAGGTTTTTTCCTGCTTTATCAAGGATGGACAGCCATAAACTCCGGGAGCGGTCGATTATAATTTCCTTTTTACTTTCGTTCAACTTTCCACGTCTATCATGTGCTCATCAAACACAGGAGGTAAACTCAAATGAGCAAAATTATTTGTATCAGCAGGGAATATGGAAGCGGCGGCCACGAAGTCGCTGAAAAAGCGGCACAGCTGCTTGGGATTCCCTGTCTGGATAAGCAACTAATGGAACAGGCGATTTCTTTTTCCGGATTGCCCCAGGAACTTCTGAAAGAGGCAGAAGAAAAGCTGGTTGTCGGTTTTGTGCTTGCATTAACGGTTCTCTTTACCTTAGTGTTTTTTACGAAGGTTGGAATCAACTATAACATGACGGACTACCTTCCGCCGGAAGCAAATTCTACCGTGGCGCTTAATACCATGTCCGATGAATTTGGAGAAGCACTGCCAAATTGCAACGTGAGGGTAGAAAATGTTTCCGTTCAGGAAGGGCTGCAGATTAAGCAACAATTGGCTGAACTGGAGGGCGTCGAGGATGTCAGCTGGCTGGACGATGTGGTGAATATCAAAAAGCCTCTGGAAGTCCAGGATCAGGACATGATCGACGATTACTATAAAAACGGCAACGCTCTTTTTTCCGTAGCGATTGCCGACGGGCAGGAAAAGGCGGCCACAGAGAGAATACAGAATCTTTTGGGCGAGGAAACCATGATGTCCGGCGCGGCGGTGGAACAGGCTGACGCACAGAGATTGGCCGTGTCGCAGACGCTAAAGGCTATCTGTATTTTAGCCCCACTGATTATTTTAATCCTTATGCTTGCCACAACCAGCTGGATTGAGCCTTTTATCTATTTGCTCGCCATCGGAGCGGCGGCTTTAATCAACCTGGGTACGGAAGTATTCCGTGGAGAAATTTCCTATGTGACTCTGGCTGTTGCACCGATTTTACAGTTAGCGGTATCGCTGGATTACGCAATCTTCCTGTCCCACAGCTTCCAGAAGCACCGTCTTACCGCAGAGAATGACGCGCAGGCCATGAAGCTGGCTATGAAGGAGTCCATGAAATCCATCCTGGCAAGCGCTTTGACAACGATTTTCGGATTTGTGGCATTGATGTTAATGGATTTCCGAATTGGCCCGGATATGGGTATCAGTCTGGTGAAAGGCGTGATTTTAAGCTTTGTATCCTGCATGACCTTCCTGCCTGCGGCAATCCTTTTGATGAATAAATGGATTGATAAGACGCGGCACCGCAGCTTTATGCCGAGCTTCAAGGGGGCTGGCAAGGTGGCTGTCCGTATCTCCATACCGGCGGCTGTCATTATGATTCTTGTATGCCTGATCTGTTATCCGGCACAGAAGCAGAATCATTTTATATACGGTGCAAGCGATACGCCTAATGAGGCCGCTGCGGTCATCACAGAGGAATTTGGCGAAAAAAACACCATGGTTCTTATGGTGCCGAACACGGACCGCACAAGGGAAAAGCTTCTGTGCGAGGATATTGAGGCGATGGACCATGTGACGCAGGTGTTGTCTTATACGACACAGGTGGGAGCGGAAATCCCGCCGGAATACCTCTCAGATGAAATCCGGGATAACTTCTACGGAGAGAATTATGCGCGAGTCATTGTTTATTCTGATTTGCCGGATGAGAGCGAGGAAGCTTTCACTTTGGTGGAAAATGTGCGGAGCACCGCCAGAGAATATTATGGGGATGACATTCTTTCCTGCGGGCAGAGTGCAAATCTCTACGATATGAAAACGACCGTTGAAAGCGACAACAAGATTGTCAACATTGTCACGGTACTGGCTATTTATTTGATTCTGGCGTTTATGACGAAATCCTGGCTGATTCCGATTCCGCTGATTTTGGTTATCAAGGCTTCCATCTGGGTGAACATGGCGATTCCTTATTTCATCGGCAGCAGCCTGATTTATCTGGGTTATCTGCTAGTCAGTACAGTACAGATGGGCGCGACCATTGACTATGCCATCCTGCTGACGAATAACTATCTGATGAATCGGAAAAAGCTGCCGATGAAACAGGCATTGCAGGAAACCATGGGAGAAAGCATTTCCTCCGTTTTGGTTTCAGCAGCTGTTCTGGCCATTGCAGGCTTTGCCCTGGCGCTGGCGTCTTCCAACAGCATGGTAGTGGCTTTGGGTATTTTGATTGGACGCGGCGCATTGCTGCCGCTGGTTTTGGTCAACCTGTGCCTGCCTGCCCTTTTGATGCTGATTGACAAGCTGATTCCATTTACCACCTGGAAAGCAGGCTTCTTTAAAGGCGCTAAAGGAAAAGGAACGGAAGAAACAGCAGAAATGGCGCCTGCTGCAGCTGCGAAAACAGAAGGATTCCTGGGCGTGAGCAAATCGGATTCCTATGATGACACTGAGAAATAAGTCTAACTTTTGAAATGGAGGTAATTTTATCATGAAAAGATACGGTAAGAAACTGATGTCCGGAGCGTTGGCACTTGGACTGGTTTTAGCAATGGGGACGACGGCATTTGCCGCCTCCGATGCGGAATACACAAAGAATGAAAATGTTTATGCAAGGCTGGAGCAGAACGGAGAAGTGAGCGGCGCTTATGTGGTCAATACCTTCCATGTAACCAAAGAAGGCGAAATCACGGACCATGGCGATTATGACAAGGTTCAGAACCTGACAAACCTGGAGGCAATTGAGAGCGATAAAGACGAGCATACCTTTACGGCCGGAGAGGGAAAGTTCTATTATCAGGGCGATATCGAGAAGGCAGATCTGCCGTGGATCTTTGAGATTGTCTATACTCTGGACGGCGAAGAAGTGGAAAAAGAGGAACTGGCCGGTCAGGAGGGAGAATTGGAAATCCGGGTTCGGGTACGCCAAAATCCGGCTTTTGCAGACGAAACTTTCTTCCAGTCCTATATGCTTCAGACTTCTGTTACCTTAGACCCTGCTCTTTGTGACCAGATTCATGCCGAAGGCGTTGCCGCGGGTGAAAACGCTTCTGCCTCTGATGGGGAACAGCAGGCAGGAACAACCATCCAGACAACCATGACGGATGCCGGAGCCAATGAAAATATTACGTTCATCGTATATCCGGGAACCGAAGCCGACCTGGTCATTACCGCAGATGTAGAGAACTTTGAAATGGACGATATCTCGATCAATGGTAGTACGGCGGCAGAATTCCCCAAGTCCTATGTATCGGACGAAAATACCAATGTGGAAAAGACGACCTTTATTATTTCCGCAGAGGGCGTTACCATACCGGAACCGATGGCGGAGGAAGCCGCAGCAGAAGAACCAGGCTTTCTGGATAAGCTGTCAGACCTGTTTTAGGGGCTGTTTGGATAACTCTTTTTACTCGGATCAAGAGGTGAGGTACAATGATACGATTAAAAAAAGCTGTGCTGTATCCATACCGGTGTATGGAAACCGTACAGGAGCTTGACTTATCAGGGGACATCACTGCATTGGTTGGCCGCAATGAGGCAGGAAAGACCAGTGTTTTGGAGCTTCTTGCAAAGTCCAACTACTATGATGCAGATAACGGCGGATTTCAGTTCGATGTGCAGGCGGATTATCCGCGGAAGAAAAGGCGCGAATTGATTGATGCAGAAAAGCCGCCGTGTGCTGCCATACTGACCTATGAGGTCACGGGAGAGCTTTTGGAAGAAATCCGCAGGGAAATGATTTTGCCGGAGCAGAAAGTGACATTTTCCCGTATGACGGATTATGCCGGTGCGCATCAGATGTTTGATAATGGTTTTACCTATGATCCCCATGCTTTTTGGGAGGCTTATGCCTCCCGGAAGGCGCCGGAGCTTATGGAATTGCGCAAAGGACTGGCCGCCCTGCATACGAAAGAGGATTTTAACCGTTTTTTCACAAAAGTGTCGGCCACCCTTGGAAGACCGGAGCAGGCCGCACTCAGGGAGACCGGACGATTTTTTGAGAATCTGCACAACTGGGATAACCCCATCAATGAGTATGTGTTCCGAACATTGCTGCTGCCGAATATTCCCCGGTTTCTTTACTATGACGAGTGTTCCATGCTGCCCTCTGAGATTTGCCTGGAACAGCTGAAAAACGGTCCTCAAACCCCGGCAAAGCAGACAGCCCGCGCATTTCTGGCCTTAACCGGCTTCGATACAGATAAAATTTTAACAGCAAACGATTTGTCTGCTTTCCGTTTGGAACTGGAGATGGCACAGGCTGAAATCTCTGCCTCCTTTTTGCAAGCATGGACAGGGAATTCCGATCTTCGGATTGAACTGGATCTGGAAAGAAAGGTTGTGAGCCCCGGACAGAAAAAAAGGTCTGTTCCGAAAGGAGATTCCGCCGGTATATGAAACAACACTGCAGATACGGATCAAAGATGTACGCAGTATGGTATCCCTGCCGCTTACCAGCCGCAGCAAGGGTTTCCAGTGGTTTTTCTCCTTTTGGGTATGGTTCGAGGCCATTGGGAAAACCGAGCGGACGCCGTTTGTTTTCCTGCTGGATGAGCCGGGATTGCATCTCCATGAGGATGCGCAGAAAAACCTGCTTGATTTTTTGCAGAAGCTGTCGGAAAGCTATCAGATCGTCTATACGACACACTCACCTTTCCTGCTGGAGCATGGGACGCAAAGAGTTTACCGACTGATAAACGGTGAAAGCGGTACGGTGATTACCATATTGAAAAAATGAGTAGCATGAGGAATTGTAGCTATGAGCAAGAAAACAGGTCATTATGATGCAGAATATGTGGAAGCGGAAGTTGTTACCGATTCCTATGAACAGCCGGAATTCTAGAAACGGCATAATTCAAAAATAAATGCAATCAAAAAGAAAGGATGAAACGATTATGAGTAATTATTCGGAAATTATGGATTCTGTGGTTAAGATGGCGAAAGATGCCCACAAACTGAACTGCGAGCTGGTAAAGGCCGGAATTGATGACGCAGACGCTTTAGTGCAGGAAATGACTGGTCAGGCTGCTGCCAAAGCGGCTCTGGAGGACGCAATCCGCGACCGACTGGTCAATGGCTTCAAGAACTGGAACGACGGCTATGACGGCTGGCTGGAGTGGTGCAATACCCTTTATGAGCCGGATGCCTACTACAATGTGTATGGTAAGCGCTTGACCCTGCAGCAGTACAAGGATATGATGGGCCAGCTGTTCCAACACTATACCATGGAACTGGGTCAGTTTGAAAACATGATTATCCGTGATAACTGGTGCGCAATCCGCTATACGGTGAAGATCAAGAACCTGCACACCGGTGAGGAGGTGCTTCAGAACACCATGGAGTTCGTTCAGTTCAAAGAGAATCCAGATCCCATTGGCGTTCGCGTCGTTGAAGGATGGGCGCTTTCCGACAGCCCGTTGTCTGCAAAGCAGTAATAATAGAGCGAAAGGGGGTCTATCCGGGAGGAGAGGCCCCTTTTCCGTGAGAGGAGAAAATATCCATGCACCCATTTCTCAAAATTGTCAGGTCGAGATTTTTTCTGGCTGCCCTTTGTGTTGTGCTGGAATTTGTTCAGATCATTGTTGTTTTTGTCCTTGCAGTCCGCTATGTATTGCCGCTGACCATTCTCAGTGTGCTGCTCCATATTGTTGCCTTGCTTTATTTAATTAACAAGAACGATGTGCCGGAAGGTAAAGTACCCTGGCTAATTTTGATTTTGGCAGTTCCCGTTGTTGGCGCATTTATTTTTCTTCTGCTGACCAGCCAGGTGCAGGACCGGGAAAAATTGAAGCGCTTTTCGGAAAGCAAAAAGAGATTGCAGCCATATTTAAAACAGAAAGAATCCTTTCCTATCATAAAAGCACAGGATGTAGACGCATGGCTTCAGGCAAACTATATTTTCCGGGTTGCCAATATGCCATGCACCAGATATTCTGATGTTCACTACTATGCCCTGGGTGAGCAGTTTCATGCCGCACTTTTAGACTGTCTCCGGATGGCGGAGCATTTCATATTTATGGAGTATTTTATCATTCAGCAAGGGGAAATGTGGAATCCAATCCATGAAGTTTTGAAAGCGAAGGCCGCACAAGGCGTGAAAATATATCTTATGTACGATGATGTCGGATGTATGTTTACGCTGCCGGAGAATTATTCTCAGATACTGAGCGGGGAGGGGATCCATTGTGCTTTGGCCAACCGTTTTACACCGGTTTTATCTCATATCCATAACAATCGAGATCATCGAAAGATTACGGTTATTGATGGAAAAATCGGCTTTACCGGGGGAATCAATCTGGCGGATGAATATATCAATACATATGAAAAGTACGGCCATTGGAAGGATACGCCGTAAAAGTCGAGGGCGAAGCGGTAAAAAATCTGATGGCGCTGTTTCTCTCTAACTGGAATATGCAGTCGGATTTGTGTTTGGATATTGACGCCTTTATGAATCTGGTCTCACCGGATAATAAAGGAAGGGGCGTTGCCGTTGCATACGGCGATGGCCCCTCGCCCTGGTATCAGGAAAGTATTGGGAAGAACGTGTATCTGAATATGATTCATGCAGCAAAAAAGTATGTTTATTACAACGCCTTATCTAATCTGTGACAGTGAGCTGATGAATGCTCTGGGGCTGGCGGCGAAAAAGTGCGTTGACATTCGCCTGATTGCGCCGCATATTCCGGATAAGAAATTTGTTTATTGGATGACGCGATCCAGCTACCGGCAGCTGATTGCTGCAGGCGTTAAAATTTATGAGTATACGCCAGGCTTCATTCATGCGAAAAATTTCATCTGCGATGACAAGTTCGCCGTTTGCGGTACAATCAATCTGGATTATCGTTCGCTGGTACATCATTTTGAATGTGGTATATGGATGTATGACACAGATTGTATAAAAGACATGAAGGCGGATTTTTTACAGACACAGGAACAGTCCGAGCAAATATCTTTAGAACAGGCGGATTTAAAAGGCTGGAAACGATTAGCGGCAGAATTGATGAAGGTGTTTGCGCCGCTGTTTTGAATGCAGGAAAGCCGTTTACAATCTGACATGGAAATGCTGACAGATATAAGAAACCGTGTATCCTCCCGGCGCACGGCTGTTATGGGTACACGGTTTTTATACGTCAGTTCATGGTTTTGCTGACGGTAAATAATATATCCTTCGCCGCAGCCGCGGCTAAGAATGACTAAGGCAATATTGCTGAATTCTTTTGCGTGTTCCAGAATAGAACGGTCATCCGGGTATAGCTGTTTGGAAGTCAGTGCGGCTACAGGAAGTTCTGTTTTTACGGGAGAACCCGGCTTTGCGATAAATTCTGCGCCCCCTTTTTGACGGTTTCCCTGCTTCACTTTATGGTTTTTTTCATAGGCGCAATGCTGACGGACTCGTTTTTCAGATAGTTATAGCTCATCCTTTTCTGAAATGCTTTTTCGCAAGTCATATTGAGGAATGTACTTCGTGTGCAAAACAGACAAACGGAATGTTTTTATTATAACAAAAGCAGGGAGGAGGGAAGAATCATAATTGTGCGTTTCCTATAACAAAACACGCTCCTTTTGAATGGGAATAACTTTTTTGATTTTTTACGTTAGTTCAACTATGTGCCTTTACACTGATGTTCAGAGAGGTGATGATGAATTCGATTTCCGGCGGTCTTGTCTGTTCGATGGTATTCTGTATGGCAATTTATATGAATGCGCGTTCACGAAAGGAATTTCAGATGCTGAATGAGCAGGGCGAATGAAAGGAGGGAACGACAATGGTGGAAGAACAAAATGAATTAACTCTTGCTTCCGGGTATATGGCACCGGTTACGGGGCAAATGGCAAAAAAGCTGGTTGGAATCGTGCTGGATTATCAGGAACTGCTTGTTCTGTATGACTGCACAATAAAAACTGTACATACGAAGTTCGATATTATCAATGCGGAGTACAGGACGAAGCATCGGCGAAATCCGATTCACAGCATCAGCACAAGATTGAAAAGGACATCGAGCATTGTGCAGAAGCTGCAGCGTCAGAATGCGGAAATGTCAGTGGAGAACATTCAGAAACTGATCCATGATGTGGCCGGGGTTCGTGTGGTCTGTTCCTATCTGGATGACGTTTATGACATTGCGGAAATTATTTGCGCCCAGGAAGATGTAAAGCTGATCCGGCAGAAAGATTATATCAGCAATCCAAAGCATAATGGCTACCGCAGCCTGCACTTGGTTATTTCCATTCCGGTCAGTTTCGATGGGCAGACGCAGTGGGTAGAGGTTGAAGTTCAGATTCGGACGATAGCAATGGATTTCTGGGCCAGTCTGGAGCACCAGTTGAAATATAAACGCGGTATTGAGGATGAAGCGCAGATTATAGAACGGCTCCGCGTTTGTGCTGAAACAATCGCAAAAACAGATACGGATATGCTGGCAATCCGACGTTCCATTGAGCGTGGGGCAGATATGCCTACGGAGGAGGAACTTATGCTGGAGCGATTCCGAAATATTGATATTACAATGAACCGTTAAACAGGCAATTCAGAATGAGAGGAAAATGGCTATGAAAAAATATGCAGGAATACCGGAAGGAATGACATCACTTGGCGGAATTTTCACTTTTCAGGAGGGGGATGATTTTATCCTGATTGGGACGGCACGATATGAAAAGTACGAGGGAGAAAACGAAACCGGGGATGTAAAGGAAGCTCCTTCGGATGAAACAAATTCCTCCGTTCAGCCTGTGCAGACACCGGATACGGAATTGGCAGACATTGCTTTGCGTTTACCGGAAACCTATTCTGTTGAATACAGCGTGACAGAAGAAACAGGCGGTTTGCACAGGACGTACCTGCAGAAAATGGTATGTATAGAGCAGGGAATTTATCTGGAACTGGGAGATTCAGGAGAAAAATACGTCTTTGAGCGATTGGACAGCGGCAAATACATTCAGTATCGCTACAATTCCCTTACTGGGAAGTACGAAACACCTATGATTTCCGCAGCTGACCGATGGACAGGTTATTGATGTCTTTACGCCCATCATCGAAGGGGGGCAAGACAAAACCGCCTGCGCATTTTACTGAGGATACGCTGCTTTCTGCAATGGAGCGTGCCGGAGCAAAGGAAATGACGGACGATGCGGAGCACAAGGGGCTCGGCACTCCTGCTACCCGTGCAGGTATTTTAGAAAACCAGTTACTCTCTGGAATTTGACAAGGGCAGCAAGTAAAGCCATCATAATTTCAATCACATAATAAGAGGGATAGGCGCAGGGCTTTGGTTCTGCGCTTTTTCCTTCGGAAAGGAATGTCTATGGCAGAAAATCAGCCAATTCTTAATGTTTCTGTTCCCGGTATTCACCCGGAGACATTCCCGTATGTTTCCGGAAAATATCGCCGAAATAGCTTTGAGAGCGGAAACCAAGCTGATCGGCAATGTCCTGGATATGGTCATTGCCGGAGATCAGCAGTTCTTTTGCACGTTCTATTTTCTGAAGGGTGATATATTCACTGACTGTCATCCCCATTTCCTTTTTAAACTTTCGTGAAAGCCAGCTCTCTGAATAACCAATATAATTACACAGAGCTGGAAAGTCTATTTTTTCTTCTATATGAAGCTGGATATACTGGCAGCATTGCTGAATCTGGGATGAGCAGGAAGAATGCTTGCTCTGGTGGACCCTGCGGATAAAGTCTCCCAGCATTGAGTCGTTGACCTCCGCCAGTTCTGAGACCGAATTACAGGATTCCACACTTAAGATATATTTATCACTGATCGCATAGGCGATATCCGGAGAAAGGCCGCCCCGGATAGCAGCACGTGTGCAGGAAGATATAAATGCGATCACCAGATTTTTCAGATGACGCAGGGAATTCCCTTTTCCCAGATCCGCAGCCGGATCCACACGGACGGTAAGCTTTCCCGCTTGGTTTTGATAATCCAGGTTTCCTTCTTCCACAAGCCGCATGAGCTTTTGTTCCATAGCCCATGTGCCGTAAGAACTGGGAGAGGGCTCTTCCGGTTTATTGTGATGCTGAGAAGGTGAAGCGGAAGAATAGACAAAATCACTGATGGACAGTTTCTGCCCCGTAATGCAGAAATGAAGCATAAGTCCATATTCCAGCAGACGGGTAAGTGGAAGGATAGGGATGTCCGCAAGTGTTTGGGAAACTTCCATATGCAGAGAAACGGAAAGGTTCAGTTTGCGTGCGATAGCTGCCTCAATATCATGGAGTGATACATCGGAAATAAAAGCAGGACCGATCACATGATAATAAAGCGGGATACCGTTGCTGTCCTTTTCCAGATCAACGATCCATGTAAATCCAAGGTCAGCGGACAAAACAACAGGAAGAAAATCTGATTCGGCTTTTAAAGATTTCAACTGACTGGCTTCCATCTGGAATAAAAGCTCCATAATCTGGACGCTCGGACTGTTTGTGTACAGACAGGACAGATTCATATCATAGGTCCAGAAGTAAAGGCTGTGTCCGCATGTGATCAATTCCCGGTAAAGACGAAGATTGCGTTCTGCATTTTCTGCCATATTATTGTTCCTCCATCAGATATTCTGCCAGATATTTGTAATCTTCCGGACAGGAGCATACTACTTTTCCGTTTGCCGTAAGTTCTGGTTTGGAAACGGCGACGGCAAAAATAAACTGAGACAGAGTAGATTTGAGATTTAAAAGGTCGCCGTCTGGTGTGGTGAAGACGACTTCACCGGAGCAGGACCGGACTTTATTCAGGAAATCCTGAAAAGAGATATCTGGTTTCATTTTCATAAAGAACAACTTCCTCCTTCTATATTTGTTGAGATGTATTCTATCACAGATGAAAAAGAAAAAATATAACTATATTGCCTTTCTTATCTGTATATTGTCCTAATTGAAATTAAGACAATACAGAGATATAAAAGACAATTAAATAATAACACATTCTAAGCAAAATGACTATAATCAAAGCCAGATGATGCGAAGCGCAAAAGCATATCGAAGTCAACGAATATTGGAATAAGTTCAAGGAGGAAATATCTGATGGAGAGAACAGGTATAAAAAAACAGGATCCAAACCATCTGGGATTCGGCCGTCTTCTTGCATGGAAAAGCTCAGACGTTTCACAGGGGTGGGTCAGTATCTTAATGCTGAATTTTTTATCTATGTATGCCAGTGATATGCTGGGAGTAAATATTGGGGTTGTGGGAAGTCTTCTCATGTTCAGTAAGATCGTGGATGCGATTACGGATCTGCTTGCCGGATGGCTGGTAGACAACACCCATACCCGCTGGGGAAAAGGGCGACCTTATGAATTATGTATCGTAGGGATGACAGTATGTACCGTACTGCTCTTTTCGGCAAGTCCTAAGTGGAGTATGGCCATAAAATGCGTATGGATATTTTTGATGTATACATTGACATTTTCTATTTTTTCCACACTGAGAGCCGCAGGAGGAATTCCATATACAATCCGTCATTTCAGCAATAACCGAATCCTGATCGAGAAAATGTCTTCTTTGGGGGGGATTATCGTGATCATGGGATCACTTATAGTTAGCGCAAGTTTTCCGGTTCTTGTGTCAACATTTGCCGACTCGGCATCCGGCTGGCAGTTATGCGTCCTTATTGTGATGATCCCGGCAACGATCATCGGACTGCTCCGCTTCTTCATATGTAAAGAAGACCCGGCTGTGGAAGAGACGGAGTCTAACGAGCCTTTGAAGATTAAAGAAGTCCTGAAAATGTTCCGAAAGAATAAATATGTGTGGGTCTATGCATTGATTATGCTCTGCTATAACATCCTGACAAATCTGGCGGTTGGCTCCTATTTCTTTAAATGGGTGATCGGAGATACAGCTATGATGGGAGTTACCTCACTCTTTGGTGTAGTCCTTCTGCCTCTGATGTTTTTCTTCCCGAAGATTATAGAAAAAGTGGGAAGTATGTGCAAAATGATCGCAGGTTTCTGCGTTGTCAGTATCGTGGGCTACCTGATCTGTTTCCTTTCAGGGGATTTTGTTCCGGGAGTTCTGATCGGCTTCCTTCTGGGACAGTTTGCATCTTTGCCTCTGACATATTACGGAATCCTTTTTATCATGAATGTCTGCACCTATAATGAAATGATAGGCCTGCAGAGAATGGAAGCGTCTTCCAACAGTATGAGCAACTTCATGTCTAAGATCGGAGCTGCTCTCGGCTCATGGATCACAGGTCTTCTCCTGATGAGCGCTGGGTATGTTTCGGCAGAAGGGGTGACATCACAGCCGGCGAGCGCACTGCTTATGATCCGTGTGGATTATGCCCTGATCCCTGCGATTATGTTTGCGATTATTCTCGTTTGTTGCCTTGCCTTCTCAAAACTGGAAGTAAGGGCCCGGGAGTGGGAAAAATCTAAAGAGAATGCAGCACAGTAGCTGTGTGACAGATTGCGTATAGAAATAACAGAAAGTGTATATTTTGCAGTGAATACTCATGGTATTTTACAAAAAAACGAAAGGAGATCAGCTATGGATATTGAGAAGATTTTATCTGAGATGACACTGGAGGAAAAGGCAGGACTTTGCTCCGGCCATGACTACTGGCATACGAAAAGCGTAGAGCGCCTGGACGTGCCGTCCATGATGATGTGCGACGGACCTCACGGACTGCGTAAGCAGAAAGGAGAGGGAGACCACCTGGGAATCAATGAAAGCATCCAGACTGTCTGCTATCCCTCCGCAAGCGCACTTGCATCCAGCTTTGACAGACAGGTTCTGGATGAACTGGGAACAGCTTTGGGTGAGGAATGTCAGGCAGAAGACGTAGGGATGCTCCTTGGGCCGGGCATAAATATCAAGCGCAGTCCTCTGTGCGGCCGTAACTTTGAATATTTTTCCGAAGATCCATACCTGTCCGGTGAACTTGGATGCGCCTATGTACAGAGCCTTCAGGCACAGGGGGTAGCGGCCTGTGTGAAACATTTTGCAGCTAACAATCAGGAAACCCGCAGGATGTCCGGAAGCAGCGAAGTGGACGAGAGGACGCTGAATGAAATTTATTTTCCGGCTTTTGAGTCTGTTGTAAAGAAAGGCGGAACCAGAGGCGTTATGTGTTCTTATAATGCGATCAATGGGACGTTTTCAGCCGAAAATAAAGAACTTCTCACAGAGACACTGCGACGGAAATGGGGCTATGAAGGAATGGTAGTCACAGACTGGGGCGCAGTAAAGGATCGGGTCAAAGGTCTCGAAGCAGGTCTGGATCTTGAGATGCCCGGAGGTCCGGGAACACAGGATCAGAAAATCGTGGAAGCAGTGCAAAGCGGAGCTTTGGACGAGAAAGTGCTGGATGAGGCAGTACGTAATATCCTGAAGCTGGTGGATGATTATAGGAAAGAACGCAGACCGCAGGCAAAGGCAGACCGCACAAAATACGAAGCGTTAAGCAGCAGCCTGGCCCAGAGATGCGCAGTACTCCTAAAAAATGAAGGAATCCTTCCCCTTGAGAAAGAAGACGACATTGTCTTCATCGGGGAATTTGCGAAAAAACCAAGATTCCAGGGAGCCGGAAGCAGCCACATCAATGTGGTTCATCCGGTGGGTGCACTTGAAGCAGTGCAGACCGCCGGGCTGACTGTGGAATATGCGGAAGGATATCGTGTCCACGAAGACGATCGGACAGAGGCGCTGATCGCAGAAGCAGTTGAAAAAGCCGCAAAAGCAAAAACAGCGGTTATTTTTGCAGGTCTGCCGGACAGCTTTGAGACAGAAGGCGTTGACCGGGATACCCTTTCCATGCCGGACAATCAGAATGCATTGATCCGTGCCGTGGCAAAAGTCCAGCCCAATACGGTAGTTGTGCTTCATGGGGGAAGCTGTATGGAACTGCCTTGGATCGACCAGGTGCCGGGAGTGCTGCTGATGCATCTGGGCGGACAGAGAGTAGGAGAGGCGGCAGTAAAGCTGTTGTTTGGAGAGGCAAATCCCGGAGGGCGGCTTGCTGAGACGTGGCCGGTCAAGCTGTCAGATAATCCCAGCTATCTGAACTTCCCCGGAGAAGACGGAGTTGTCCAGTACAGAGAGGGGATTTTTGTAGGCTACCGCTATTATGATAAAAAAGAAATGCAGGTATTGTTCCCGTTTGGCTATGGATTAAGCTATACAACATTCGATTACAGCAGCCTTAACCTGGACAAAGAGGAGATGAAAGATACAGATCAGCTGACAGTCCGGTGTACGGTGACAAATACCGGAACACGCAGAGGAAGCGAAGTAGTGCAGCTCTATATAAAAAATGCGTCAGGGAACTTCATCCGTCCGATCCGGGAATTAAGAGGCTTTGAGAAAGTGGAACTGGAACCCGGAGAAAGCAGGGAGATTTCCTTTACACTGGATAAGCGCGCTTTCGCATTTTACGATACGGCGATCCACGACTGGTATGTGGAGAGCGGAATCTATGAAGTGGAGATCGGGGCATCCAGCAGGGATATCAGGCTGAACGGTAAAGTGACAGTTCAGGGTACGGTGGAAAGACCCTTCCACTACACAAAAGAATCTACAGTGGGCGATCTTCTGAAATCTGCAAAAGGAAGAGCTTTTCTGCAGAATATCATGCAGAAAAACGGCGGAGATAAAGGAATCGCAGAGGCGGAAGAAGATAACCTGAAAAATATGGGCGAAGGCAGCGAGAAAATGGTGCAGAGCATGATGTTTGAGATGCCCCTTCAGTCTATCGTGACATTCGGAAGGATGACAGAGGAAGAATTGGACGGTCTGCTGAATATGCTGAACAGCTGAGAAAAGGAGGAAGATGAATCATGGCTTTTCCAAAAGACTTTTTATGGGGAGCCGCCAGCGCGGCGGCTCAGATCGAGGGAGCATGGGATGAGGACGGGCGTACCCCCAGCGTATGGGATACAATGCCTGACTGGAAAGTAAATAAAAACGAAAATCCACACACGGCCTGTGACCATTACCATCATTGGAAAGAAGATGTGGAGATCATGAAAAATATGGGGCTGAAGGCATACCGGTTTTCCATCAGCTGGAGCCGTGTGATCCCGGAAAAAGGGATTGTAAATCCGAAAGGCATGGAATTTTACTGTAATCTGATCGATGCGCTGACAGAAGCGGGCATTGAGCCGATGATCACACTGTATCACAGCGACCTGCCCCAGTGGGTCTATGATAACGGAGGCTGGTCGAATCCGGAAACAGTGGAAGACTTCGCATTTTATGCAAAGACCATGGTGGCAAGCTTCTCGCAGAAGGTTACTTACTGGTTTACGATGAACGAGGCCCAGTGTATGCTGCCGGATTATATAGAGATGAGCGGAAAGGATGAGAACCAGGCATATCGTCTCATGCTGCTGGCTCACGGCCGGGCGGTGCAGGAGATGAGGGCTGCAGCGAAGCGCCCCCTGAAAATCGGAATGGTAGTTATGGGGATGACGGTCGAAGCCCTGCCGGGCGTCATTCCGGAGCAGGCAGCCGCAGACATGACTTTCACCGATATGGGCGGCTTTATGACAATGGTGAGATGGACAGATCCGATCCTGCTGGGGCAGGTGCCGGATAGTATGAAAGAAGTTCTCTCAGAAGAAGATATGAAGACCATCTTCCAATCGTTGGATCTTTTCTGTGCCAATATTTACGGCTCGGCTAATTTCTTTGATACGCAGGGAAGGGAGAATCCCCTGTCTTACCCGGGAATCCCCAAGTCCCATATCGGAATGCCGATCCGGCCGGAATGTATCTATTACCTGACGAAATTCGCATGGGAGCGCTATCATCTTCCGGTACTGATCACTGAGAACGGTTTCTCTAATATTGATTTTGTCATGATGGATGAAAAGGTACATGATCCTCAGAGAATTGATTATATCCACCGCTACCTTCTGGCTCTGGAAAAAGCTGTGGAAGAAGGAATCCCCGTGGAAGGATATCTGTACTGGTCCATTATGGATAATTTTGAATGGCTGAAAGGATACGACCTGCGGTTCGGTCTTGTGTACATCGACTATCCTACCCAGAAACGTATTCTGAAGGATTCTGCTTATTACTATAAAGAAATCATCGCTTCCAACGGTGAGATTCTCAGGGAGGAATAACCATGAAGAAATACGACGCGATCCATCCGGGAAAACCGTGGTATGACACCCACGGGCGGAGAATCCAGGCACACGGAGCTTCCGTCTATTATGAAGACGGCGTTTACTACTGGATTGGAGAAAATAAGCAATTTACAAAAAAAGGAACAAAAATATGGAGCTGGGGAGTGAAATGCTATTCTTCCACAGACTTGTGCAACTGGCGGGATGAAGGTCTGATCATCCCACCCGTTCCATGGGATAAAAAATCACCGCTGTACCCGAACCGCAGGCTGGACCGGCCCCATGTGATCCACAATCCCGCAACAGGAAAATACGTGGCATGGCTTAAATATTGCGACAGATCCGAGATCGCTATTTTGACTGCAGACGCACTGCTTGGACCGTATACTCTGGTCAATCCTTCTTATCAGGTATACGGGAGAAAATGCGGAGATTTTGATCTTGCACTGGATGAAAAGACCGGGGACGGATACCTCTTTGTAGAAGTAGACCATAAAGACTGTATCGTCTGTAGGCTGAACCATGATTTTACGGCTGCGGGTGAGGAATATAAAAATATCTATGAAAATATCGATCCGCCCCTTACAAGAGAAGGGATATCCCACATGCAGAGAAATGGGAAACACTACATTTTCTCTTCCGGAATGACCGGATATACGCCAAATCCCAGTGAAGTAGCTGTTGCAGACGACTGGATGGGACCTTATACCGTACAGGGGAATCCCCATGTAAATGACGAGAGCAGCGCAAGCTTTAACAGCCAGATCTCATTTATCTTTCAGGTAGCGGATCAGGATCTCTATATCGCTGTGGCGGACCGCTGGATTCCGGGAGACCTGATGACGGCAGAAAAATATGATGTTCTGTGCAGAACGATCGGAGGCCGTTATGACAAAAGCCTGAAATCAACTTCAGCGGAAAAGAGGCTGATGATGAAAATGATGATGCGGGATGTAGATACATCTGTAGCAGACTATGTATGGCTCCCTATCCGCTTTGAAGGGGATACAGCAAAGATTGACTGGCACGAAAGCTGGAGGCCGGAGGATTTTATATGAGAAACTTTGATGAACTGAGAGAATTGTTTATCCGGACAGACACGCCGTTCAAGGAAGGAGCGGCTGATGTGTTCAGTCAAAGTTTTCGGTTGCCCGCCGTGAAAAAGGCAAGCCTAATTATTACCGCTCTGGGAATCTATGAGGCGGAGCTGAACGGGAAAAAAGTGGGGGATCTGCTCCTCACACCGGGATATACTTATTATCCGAGACAGCTTCAGGTGCAGGTCTATGACGTGACAGACGCTCTTGCCGAAGGGGAAAACGAACTGCGCATCTTTCTGGGGCAGGGCTGGTACTGCGGACGCTACACGTATGATAACAAATGTCAGATTTATGGAGAACATGCTGCGGCATCCTGGATTCTGGAAGCAGAGACAGAAGAGGGAACCCTGCGTATAACAAGCAGGGACAGCTCTGTGGAAACAATGGAGAGTCCTTATAAATATGCGGGAATCTACGATGGAGAAATTTATCAGGGAGGTACCCTGAGAAAAGGAACAGATAAGGTGGTTCCGTATACCGGAAAGCTGCCGGAAGTACTGGAGGAGGGAATTCTCTATACAAAAGTACAGGAGAAGATCCCGGTTCAATCAGCACAGAAAGTAAAAGATGTGACGATTCTGGATTTCGGACAGAATTTTGCCGGTTTTGTGGAAATCAATCCTGCCTGTATGGATGGGAAGGAATTGAAGCTGAGGCACGGAGAGATCCTGAACAGTGATGGAAGTCTTTATACCGTGAATCTGCGGAAAGCAAAGCAGGAGATCGTATACCTGAAAGGCGATACGGAAGAAAAATACCGCCCCAGATTTACCTTTATGGGATTCCGTTATGTGGAATTGTCCGGTGTGGAATATAAGCCGGGGCTGGTGACTGCCTATGCGATCCACGGCGATATGAAGAGAACCGGATTCTTTTCCTGCGGGAACCGGAAAGTGAACCAGCTCTATTCCAACCAGATCTGGGGTCAGAAGAGCAACTATCTGGAAGTACCCACGGACTGTCCGCAGAGAGATGAGAGGATGGGATATACCGGAGACTGCCATGTATTTGCCCTGACAGGAGCCTATAACTACGACACAGAAGCGTTTTTATCGAAATTTTTAAAAGATATCCGCTATACACAGATGGATAATTCGGAAGGCTATGTGGCTGGGGTGGTTCCGGCGCTGGGGCCGGAAGGCATTGGGTTTATGAATATGCTTGGCTGGGGCAATGCGGTGACGATCCTGCCCTGGATGATGTGGCAGCAATTCGGAACTGTGAACTATCTGAAAGAACAGTATGAAAGCATGCGCCTGCATGTAGAGTGTGAGATCCGTCATTTCGGAAAAGGCTTAATGGGAAAGAAGGAGCTATGGGTATCCCCGGGACTGGGAGACTGGCTGGCACCGGGGAAAGATGCCGCATATATGGCGATGCATAACGGCCCGGTATCCAATGCATTTGTGGTCAATGACCTGAGGATCCTGTCAGATACAGCTTCCATGCTTGGGAAAACAGAAGATGCGGACAGATACCGTATACAGCTGGAGAAGACTACTGCGTCTTATATCCGTCATTTTATAAAAAAGGACGGCACTATGAAAGACAATTATCAGGGAGCTTATATCATGGCTTTGGCTCTTGTCCTGCCGAAGGGAGAACTGTGGGACAGATGTTTCGCCAAACTTCTGGAAAAACTGGATCAGGAAGGTATGCAGACAGGATTTTTCTCTACGGCAAGACTCCTTCCTCTGCTGGCGGATAACGGAAGGGCGGACAAAGCATTTGACCTGCTCTTTAATGAGCAGTGCCCTGGTTGGCTTTATCAGGTAAAATGCGGTGCGACTACCACATGGGAGAGATGGGATGCCCTCCGACCGGACGGGACAGTGAATGAAGATAAAGTAAATAAGAAAAGTGACGATAACATGGTTTCCTTTAATCATTATGCATTTGGAAGCGTTGGCGAGTTTTACTACCGGTACATACTGGGAATACAGCCGGCGGAGCCGGGATACCGGAAGATCCGTCTGAAACCGTTCTTTGACGCACGCCTTGGACATGTGCAAGGAAGTTATCTGAGCCGTGCGGGAGAAATCAAAGTGGCATGGCAGATGGAAGGCGAACAGGCATCACTGCAGGTTACAGTTCCGGCAGATACCGATCTGCTGCTTCCGGACGGGCGAAAAGAATTTTTAACAGCAGGAAGCTATGAATACGAAATCAAATTGAGGTGAGAGACAATGAAGAAACAGGCGTTTAATCCATATCTGCCGAGTTATGAATATGTGCCAGATGGTGAACCCAGAATATTCGGCGACCGGATCTATGTTTATGGAAGCCATGACCGTTTTAACGGCCCGGACTTTTGCGTCAATGACTATGTGTGCTGGTCAGCCCCGCTTGATGATCTGGGAGACTGGCAGTATGAAGGTGTGATCTACCGGGGGGATCAGGATCCGAAGAATAAGGAAAAAGAAATGCATATGAATGCGCCGGATGTGGTGCAGGGCCCGGATGGAAGATATTATCTGTATTATCAGCTTCACCGCCTGACCAGTACAGCGGTTGCGGTATGCGATTCTCCGGCAGGCAAGTATGAGTTTTACGGATATGTAGAGAAAAATGGAGTTCCGTACGGAGAGACAAAGGGAGATGCCTATGCCTTTGATCCCGGTGTGCTGGTAGACGATGACGGGAGAATATGGCTTTATATCGGATTTTCCCCGGCACCGGGTCTGCTCAAAAAACTGATGAAAATGCGCGGGAATGAAGTGGAAGGCGGATACTGTATAGAACTAGAAAAGGATATGAAGACAGTAAAAGGGGAGACCAAAATGGTGGTACCGGGACCTGCCGCAGCCGAAGGAACGCCTTATGCAGGACATGGGTTTTATGAGGCAAGTTCACCCAGAAAAATAGAAGGGAAATATTATCTCGTTTATTCTTCTGTCCTGAGCCATGAACTGTGCTATGCGGTGAGTGATTTCCCCAATAAAGGATTCGTGTACGGAGGCACGCTGGTTAGCATCGGTGACATCGGCTATCAGGGTAGGATAAAACCGGATAATTACACCGGGAATACCCATGGCGGCATGGTAAAAATAAAGGATCAGTGGTATATCTTCTACCACAGACAGACAAATAAGCAGAAATGCGCAAGGCAGGGATGTGCGGAAAAGATTACGATCCGCCCGGACGGATCGATCCCCCAGGTCGAGATGACAAGCTGCGGCCTGAACGACGGACCTCTCGCAGGTACAGGAACGTATGAGGCAAGGATTGCCTGCAACCTCTACAGCGCCCAGGGAACTTTTGCCTATGAGAAGACCCGTGAAAAAGATAAAAAAGGTCTGCATCCGTACTTTACCCAGACCGGAGAAGACCGTGAAAAAGATCCGGATCAGTACATCGCAAATTTAAGAAGAGGAAGTACTGCCGGTTTTAAGTACTTTGAACTTCAGGAACCGAAAAGTATCACTTTGCGGGTGCGCAGTAAGAGTGATGGCGTTATGGAAGTACGCACCAGTGAAGGAGGAGCATGCATAGCAAGGATTGAAGTGAAAGCATCAGAAGAATGGACAGCAGCTTCCGGCACGTTGGAAAAAGCAGAGGGAATCCTGCCGCTCTACTTTACATGGCAGGGAGAAGGAGGCTGCGATTTCGACAGATTCACGTTGAATTAAAAAAGGTGGGAAGATGGGAAAATATCGGTTGAACAGAAAGAGAGGATAATAGTTATGAAGAAAAAAATTTATTTAGTAACCGGAGCGGCAGGATTTCTGGGGAGCCATATATGCGATGAACTGTTGGAAAGGGGCGACAGGGTAAGAGCTTTGGTACTTCCGGGTGACAAATCTGTAAAGTATGTACCTGAAGAAGTGGAAATCGTAGAGGGAGATCTCTGTGATATGGAATCATTGGAGAGATTCTTTACAGTGGCACCCCAGGAGGAAACGATAGTGATCCACTGTGCAAGTATGGTGACAACAAACGCAGAATTTAACCAGATGCTGATGGACGTCAATGTGGGCGGGACAAAAAACATGATCGAACAGTGCCTGAAGCATCCGGAGTGCAAGAAAATGGTTTATGTCAGTTCGACGGGGGCAATCCCAGAACTTCCGAAAGGAATGGTGATACGTGAGACGGATCAGTTTACTCCGATCAACGAGAAGACGCAGGTGGGCTGCTACAGCCAGTCTAAAGCGCTTGCAACGCAGGAAGTACTGGACGCCTGCCGGGAACGGGGATTAAAAGCCTGTGTCGTGCATCCCAGCGGTATTCTGGGACCCAAAGATTATGCGATCAGTGAAACGACCGGAACCATCATCAAGATCATGAATGGGGAAATGCCGGTAGGTATGGGCGGCTCTTTTAATCTCTGCGATGTGCGTGACCTGGCTCATGGATGCGTAGGAGCGGCAGATAAAGGCAGAGTCGGCGAATGTTATATTCTTGGAAATAAAGAAGTGACACTCAAGAAAATGTGCCGGATGCTCCATGAGGCCAGCGGCTGCAAGACTCCGTTTTTCTACGTCCCGATCAGTATGGCTTATAAGCTGGCCGGGCAGATGGAAAAAAAGGCGAAGAAAACGGGAGAAAAGCCTATGATGACAAATTTTGCAGTTTACAACCTTGCCAGAAATAATCATTTCGACTACTCAAAAGCAGAGCGGGAGCTCGGATATCATACAAGACCGTATGAAGAGACTCTGAGAGATGAAGCGCAATGGCTGAAAGAAGAAGGATTTCTTGAGAAAAAAGCAACGGCATAATGTGGGAAAGGAAAAAGATAGATATGATTCAGAATGAAACAGGTAAGAAAGTGTGTGTTATAACCGGCGGAGGAAGCGGGATGGGGCTGGAGACAGCTAAGATCATGGGAAAAACCCACTATGTGATCATCTGCGGAAGAACAGTGCAGAAACTGGAAAAAGCAGTACAGGAGCTGCAGGAAGAAGGAATTGCCTGTGAAGCATTTCCTTGTGACGTGTCTGATATTCAGTCAGTCCGCAGGCTGGCGGTTCACGCCCTGTCAAAGGGATGCGTGCAGGCAGTGATCCATGCGGCAGGAATGAGTCCGCATATGGGAAGTGCAGAGCAGATCATGGCGGCAAACGCACTGGGAACGGTCTATATGAATTCTGAATTTTCCAAAGTTATGGAAGCGGGAAGTTGCATCCTGGATGTCTCCTCAATGTCTGCTTATCTTACACCGAAGATCGTTATGCCGAGAAAGCTGTACCGGTATGCTCTGGAAGATGCGGAGATTTTTTCACGCAAGATAAATCACCGTTTAAAGATGTTCCCCAAATCCGTAAGGCCGGGAGTAGCATACGGTGTATCAAAAGATTTTGTGATCTGGTATTCAAAGAAGACTGCACTTTTATATGGAGAGAAAGGTATCCGTGTAGTGTGCGTGTCCCCCGGTAATTTTGAGACGCCTATGGGGAAACTGGAAGGGGAAGAAGCTGACAAATTTACGAAATATTCAGCATTGAAACGCTTTGGCAGGCCAGAAGAGATCGCCTTCCTTTTTGCCTCGATCGTAGATGAGAGGAACAGTTACCTGACCGGATTAGATATTATCTGCGATGGCGGTGTGATTGCCTCCGGGGTATCGGCAATGGCGTCATAATATAATTG
>CAVDQU010000027.1:21834-23253 GCA_963611035.1 Agathobaculum sp. | reverse complement strand
TTATAATTGTGGTTCATTGCGGGCAATAAAAGAGAGGAGCCATACCTTTCTGGGTATGACTCCTCTCTTTTATTGCATTCTGGAGTAAAAATTACATCTCACCTAAGCCGCTTTCAATTGCCTGGCTGATGGTCTTCATAGCTTCTTCTTCATCCTCGCCATCGCAGACCAGAGTGATCTCTGTTCCGCACTTGATGCCTGCTGCCATTACGTTTAATACGCTCTTTGCAACGATCTTCTTCTCACCGGAGATAATGGTGATATCGCTCTTAAACTTCATAGCTGTCTGGGATAAAACGCCTGCTGGTCTTAAATGTAAACCGGATGGATTAACTACTGTTAAATTCTTGCTGATCATAATCATACTCTCCTTATCGCATTTTTATACGCCGGTTCCCGGCTTCCTGCCGGACCTTATATCTAAATTTTATTACATCTGAGTATTGATGTCAAGTTAATACGACGATAACTTTGTTAATCTTCTGACATTTCAGCCTGTTGTTCTCGCAGATTGGCTTCTCTTTTTGAAAATACACAGCCGCAGTAATTCTGTCTGTACAGATGATGCTCTGCAGACAGCTCTACCGACCGCTTATAACCGTTCTTTTTCTTAAAATCAGACATAAGATAGGCTATGCCGTACTCTTCTGACAGGCGGATGCCGATCTCATTTAACTTCTGGGCATTCTTTAAAGGGCTGATAGAAAGGGTGGTGGTAAAATAATCAAAACCGCCTTTTTTCGCTGCTTCTGCGGCCTCACGAAGGCGCATTTCATAGCACATGAAGCAGCGCTCTCCCCCTTCTTTGTCATTTTCATGTCCCTTTGCCATTTCATAAAAGGTTTCCGGCACATATTCTCCTTCTAAGAAACTTACAGGATGGACAAAGTCCATTTCCCCGATCAGGCGCTTCTGCTCCCTTACACGGGCCTCATATTCTTCTTTTGGGGAAATATTGGGGTTATAGTATAATAATGTGATCTGAAAGTATTTAGAAAGATATTCCAGCACGTAGCTGCTGCAGGGTGCACAGCAGCTGTGAAGGAGAAGTGTAGGCACTTTTCCCTCTTTTGTAAGCTGTTCTATGGTCTTATCCAGTATTTTCTGGTAATTTTGCTTTTGCTGCTGTGCTGCCATTTTCGGCCTCCTGTGTTATATCAGTCTTTCGCCTGAGGGCGAAGCTGGATTTTTCAGGCTCATAAAAAGGGCCGCTCCTTAAAGCCGCCCTTTTTATGCTCTATTCCACTCAGGTTCTTACGCTTCGCGCTCTACTGCCTGCTATCGCAGGCGGAACCTTCGTTAATGGCTTGCGAAAAACAAATGTCTGCTGACGCAGCCGCTTGTTTTTCTCTGCGCTCATTACTCTACAGGAAATCACGGATCCTCTTGCTTCTTACCGGATTGCGAAGCTTGCGCAGT
>CAVDQU010000027.1:0-21824 GCA_963611035.1 Agathobaculum sp. | reverse complement strand
GCTTGGATGACGTAATTTTCTCAATGCCTTTGCTTCGATCTGACGGATACGCTCTCTGGTTACATTGAATTCTTTTCCAACTTCTTCCAGTGTTCTTGGATGTCCATCTTCCAGACCAAAACGAAGTACGATGACCTGACGCTCTCTCTCTTTTAAATCTCCTAAAAGTGCGTCAATGTGCTCTCTTAACATAACAGACTCTACATTTCCCTCCGGAGTTACTACGTTGCTGTCTGCAACGAAGTCGCCCAGATTGGAATCATCTTCCTCACCAATCGGTGTTTCAAGGGAAGCCGGTTCTCTGGCGATCTGCATGATCTCCATGACCTTATCCTCTGTCATATCAAGGGCTTCTGCCAACTCTGCAACAGAAGGCTCATAGCCCAGTTCCAGTGTCAGCTTACGCTGCATCTTTGACATCTTGTTGATGGTCTCTACCATATGCACCGGTACACGGATCGTTCTTGCCTGGTCAGCTAACGCTCTGGTCACTGACTGACGGATCCACCATGTTGCATATGTACTTAACTTATAACCTTTTGTATAATCAAACTTTTCAACGCCTTTGATCAGTCCCAGGTTTCCTTCCTGGACCAGATCCAGAAAACTCATTCCGCGGCCTGTATAACGCTTTGCAATGCTGACCACCAGACGCAGATTTGCTTCGATCAGTCTTTCCTTGGCAGTTTCATCCCCATCTGCCTTGCGCTGTGCAAGCTCCAGTTCTTCGTCAGCTGTAAGAAGAGGTACTGTACCGATCTCTTTTAAATACATACGCACCGGATCTTCTGTTCCGATACCCTCTAAAAGATCTACGGCATCCAGATCGATATCCTCATCTTCCGCGTCCTTCATAAAGCTGTCATCATCCAAGTCAAGATCAAGACCAATATCGTCCAGAGCAGGATCTGCATTTAACATCGCTTCGTCCAGTACGGGAACTACGTCAATATTGCGGTTCTCCAGGTAACTGTAAATCTGATCCATCTGCTCTGGTGTCAGGTTATCTCCAGTAAAGAAATCATTGATCTCACCTGCATCCACAGTGTTATGCTTGGATTTTGCATGGGCAACCAGCTTTTCCAGCTTTTTTAAAAAATCGTCCTTTTCCAATGATAAACGTCCTTTCGCTTAAAGGTAAACGTGGATACTCCCACAACTTATCATTATATACCAGTTTTTTATTTTTTTCAACACTAATCGACAACTTTTTTAGAAGAAAGAAGAATAGGGATCTGTTCTTTCAGGTTTTCGATCTCTACCTCTGTTCTGCCGCCGCCATATTCCCCATCTAAGACCCAGTCAACATTTTCTTCTGAGAAGAATTTGATAGAAGAAGCCTTGAATTTGTATACGTATTCATTTGGTTCTTCCCGCAAGAACATATAGGAAATAATGTTGCTGAGATCAGCCGGTGTCTTTGGCATACGGATCAGCAGCACCTCAAACACACCGTCATTTAAGGCTACAGACTGGTTTACCAGGCCTTTAAATCCGCCCACGCTTCTTGTATTGGTCACCATTCCGAACACAAAATCTTCTTCTAAAACATTGTCATCCCACTCTACCCGCATGTGGTAAGGCCTAATAGATGCCAGGCTTTTTACACTTTCTAACATATAAGCCTGATGTCCTAAAAGATTTTTCGTATCCTGAGGCGTCTGATAGGATACTTCCGTAAACGCGCCGAAAGCTGCAATGTAAATAAAGCTTCTATCCCCGGCAAATCTTCCTGCATCTACCAGGACCGGCACGCCGGTCACAATGGACTGCGCTGCCTTTTCCATATTTTTAGGAATCTTAAGACTGGAAGCAAAATCATTGGTGGAACCAGCCGGAATATAACCTAAAAGGGGAACTTTTTTTAACTCAAGCATTCCCGATATAACCTCATTTAAAGTGCCGTCTCCACCGCTGCAGACGATCACATCTACATTTTTTCCCTGATGTTCTACTGTTTTCTGGGCGTCCTTTGCGCACTGGGTCACATGTACCCGGATATCATACCCGGCTTTTGAAAAAATATCCAGGATCCGCAGCAGATGTCCTTTGATCTGCTCCTTTCCGGAACGTGGATTAAAAAGAAACAGCATTTTTTTCATCCTGCATCCCTCGCTTTCATTGTGTCCATAATCTGTGTGTTTTATCCAAGCAGTCTTATATAAGCGCCAAAGGCAGACGGAACAGAATATGCTTCCTTTAACGCTGTCTTATCAACCATGAAAAAATGTGTATTTTCTGAAATATTTTCTGATATATTCTCTGGAAGCTTTCCTGCGTTTTTTTCATTTTCACAGGGGATCTTCACTCTATAACCCACCATGTCCCACTGCACATGGGAAAATATATGTTTTGCTGTTTCAAGAGGCTCTGCGCTGATATGCAGATCCTCAAAAACGGATCCTTTTTCCCCATAGATCCAGCTTTTTACCTGTTCTGCTGCTTCCTCTTTTGTCAAATGTCCTTCTGCGTTGGGAAGTTCATATAAAGAAGCTAAAAGGCCTTTGGGCGGCCGTTTATGGATGGCTACTTTCTCATTCCATTCCACTAGAAAGACCGTCTTTTCTTCAAGCCTCTTTGGCTTTTGCGCTGCTTTTACAGGGATCTCTTTCCATAACCCTTTTTTCTTTGTAATACACAAAGAAGCCAGCGGACATTCACTGCATTTAGGCTCGCCGCCAGGAATGCACACCAAAGCACCAATCTCGATCAGACCCTGATTATAGCTGCTGGCTGCGTCTTTTGGCATTACTTCTGCAATTTTCTGCTCCATGGCAGCTTTTACGGAAGCCTTTTTTATATCTGAGGTGTCGCCCCAAAGTCTTGAAAGCACCCGGAGCACGTTTCCATCTACTGCCGGATTCGGCACACCATAAGCAATGGAAGAAATAGCTCCTGCTGTATAACTGCCGATCCCTGGAAGCTTTAAAAGCTCTTCTTTTTCTGCCGGGATCTTGCCGTCAAATTCTTCCATGACCATGATCGCTGCTGCTTTTAAGTTTCTTGCCCGGTTATAGTATCCTAACCCTTCCCACATTTTCATAAGGTAGTCATCATCTGCTTCTGACAGTGCCTTTACGTCAGGGAAGGCATTCATAAACCGTTCAAAATAAGGTTTTACTGCCTCTACTCTGGTCTGCTGGAGCATGATCTCGGAGATCCACACTCTGTATGGTTTTGGATCATCCCGCCAGGGAAGACTTCTGGCCCTGGAATGATACCAGGAAAGAAGAGGCTTTTCCACTGCTTTTAACCGGTCTGACCGGCCAAGAGGGTCTTCCTCATGCTCTGCCACCTGCAGGTCATCATAAAAACGCAGATTTTCAGGATACAATTCCCTCTTTGGTTCCTGACCATCTTTATACATAGCCATAAATTCCTCTTACAGATACTTCTCCTGAAAGGACATGAACTACTTCTCCATTTTCTTTTTCTACTAAGAGGCAGCCTTCTTCATCGATTCCTAAGGCTTTTCCCCGATATTCTCCCTTAGGATCTAAAACACACACCTGGCGGTCCATATTTGCCAACATTTCATTATATGCAGCCTGCAGTCCTGACATATCACAGGTCTTTTCATACACTGCATAATATTCTTCAAAGCTTTCTGCCACTGCACGGATGACTTCGCTTCTTTTTACGCTTCTTCCCAGTTCCAGTTTCAAAGACGTAGCCTTATCCCTGATCTCCTCCGGGAACTCTCTGGCATTTACGTTGATGCCAATTCCCACTACCACATAGCGGATGGTATCTTCCTCTGTGCTCATCTCCGTTAAAATACCGCAGATCTTCTTTCCGTTTACCACAGCGTCATTTGGCCATTTGATCATGGCATTTAAACCGGTAGCTTTCTGCACGCCTTTTACCACTGCCATTCCTGCTACTAAAGTCAGCATAGACGCCTGGGACGGTTCAAAAGAGGGCCTCATAAGAAAACTCATGAAAATATCGGTGCCGTGGGGAGAATTCCACACTCTGCCTCTGCGGCCTTTTCCTGCTGTCTGGCTGTCTGCTACTGCAAGATAGCCGTGGGATGCACTTTTTTCTGCTGCGTCTCTTGCCCGGTTGTTAGTGGAGTCTGTTTCGTAGAAATAATCTACCTCCTGCCCAAGCCATTTGGTATCAAGGACAGATCGCAGTTCTGCTACGGTCAGCACATCTGCCTCTTCCACCAGGCGGTAGCCTTTATTGCGTACCGCTTCTATTACATAGCCTTCTTCTTCCAGCTGGCGGATGGCTTTCCACACAGCGGTCCGGGATACTCCTAACTGTTCACATAACTGCTGACCGGATACATGTCCCTCTGCTTTTTTTAATATTTTTAAGATCTCTGCTTTCATTATCTTCTATTTTCCCCGATCCTGTAATCTTAAAACCATAAACTAAGAGCGCTTAACACGCCAATAAGCCCAAGGCCTGCGCACAGTACCATCTGAAACGCTCCCATGCGGAAACGTTTCTTATCCCTGCCGCAGGTCTTAAGCTCAAAGACTCCGTTTATTCCGTTTAACAACGCTGCCAGCAAAAATACCAGCGGGAAAAGCATTTCATTTCCCTCCGGATCAAAAAACGACAGCACTGCAAAGATCACAATTGCGATTCCCAGGATCAAATGCGCCACATCCAGAAATACTCCGGCCCGGCGCTCATTTCTTCCTCTCTGGCCCTGCATATCCCAATCTCCTGTTTTCCAGGATGCTTTTTTTAAGTTATTCGCTTAAAGTAGCTAACATAACTGCCTTAATGGTATGCATCCTGTTCTCAGCCTCATCAAATACAACTGACTGGCTGGACTCAAATACTTCATCTGTTACTTCCAGTTCTGATACTCCGAAACGCTCTCCCATTTCCTTGCCGATCTTGGTCTTTAAGTCATGAAAGGATGGCAGGCAGTGAAGGAAAATGGCCTGTGGACCAGCTGCATCCATTACTTCTTTTGTTACTTTGTAAGGAGTCAGGTCTTTAATACGCTCTGTCCATACTTCATCCGGCTCGCCCATGGAAACCCATACGTCTGTATCAACAACATCTGCTCCCTTAACAGCCTCTGCCACATCCTCAGTCAGAGTAATGGTAGCACCGCTGATAGCTGCAAATTCCTGGCATTCTTTTACTAATGCTTCATCTGGGAAATACTTCTTTGGAGCGCAGGCTACAAAGTGCATACCCATCTTTGCGCAGGCGATCATCAGGGAGTTACCCATATTATAACGCGCATCACCCATATACACAAGCTTAACTCCCTTAAGGTGTCCTAAATGCTCTCTGATGGTTAAAAGGTCAGCTAACATCTGGGTTGGATGATCTTCATTGGTTAAACCGTTCCATACAGGTACGCCTGCATATTTAGCCAGTTCTTCTACGATCTCCTGGCCAAAGCCTCTGTACTCGATTCCTTCATACATACGGCCTAATACTCTTGCTGTATCGGCAATGCTCTCTTTCTTTCCAATCTGGGAACCTGATGGATCCAGATAAGTGGAGCCCATGCCAAGGTCATGTGCTGCTACTTCAAAGGCGCATCTGGTTCTGGTACTGGTCTTTTCAAAGATCAGAGCTACGTTTTTGCCCTTTAAAGTATCTACTAAAATGCCTTTTTTCTTCTTTTCCTTTAACTCTGCTGCAAGGTCAAGGAGATATGTGATCTCTTCTTCTGTATAATCTTTCAGTGTTAAAAAGTTTCTTCCCTTTAAATTCATAGTCTTTTCCCCTTTTTGAAATGTTTTTTATATTTTTAGAATTAATATTTATGCAACTTTTATGCATAATATACCACTTGTGTTTTTACCTGTCAAGAAAAATCCGCTTTCTTTTTCTCTGTATGATAAGAAGCAGCTCCTGAGGTGTGTATATTTTAAAGCGGCTGACCTTATACTGCTTTGCCAGATGCTCTAAAAGGCTTAAATATAATTCCTTATAATCCCAGTCTTCTTTCATGTGTAGTGCCTTTGCAAGTTTCGGGAACCATTCTTCTGTATATCTGCGGCAGGAGGCCATCTGGGCTGTGAAAAACTCATTTTCTGAAAGTTCCGGCCATATATCTGAAAGCAGTTCCGGTGCCTCTGCTAAAAGACGGTTAAAATAGTAGATCTCGCTTTCCGGGGCATCCAGATAATAGGCTCTTCCTTCCAGTCCATAAAGCATCCGTTTGGCGTCAAAATAGCCAAGGACCATATTTTTTCTGGCCCGCCTTCTGTCAAACTCCAAAAGGCCGCCCAAGTCCTGTCTGGGAGCTACATGATAAAGCTGTACATCATCCGGCACCTTCAGGCGGCGCTCTGTGTCAACGCCATACCCATAGATGCGCAGTACCAGGATGTCCTTATATCCCTTTTCTATTAAAACATCAATGGGAACATTATTCACCCCGCCGCCATCCATATAGTATTTTCCACCCAGTTTTTCCCGTCTGAAACCGATCAGATAGGCGCTTGCCATAAGCATATCCGCGATCTCGCCTTCCGGCACTCCTTTTACATTGACTACCATAGGCTTTCTGTCGCTTAAGGAATAAGTAACTACATACAGCTCTTTTTCAGAGTTTCGTATTTTCTCCTCATCTACCACTTCTTCAACCAGGCTGCGCAGGGGTGCAATGTCAAAGCCTCTGTCTTTTAACACTTTTTTCGCCGCCGGGATCAGCTCTGAAAGCCCTAACGCCGCAATGTCCTTTAAACCGAAAGTCTTTAACTGTTCCAGCAGGTCATCGTCCACATCCATGACTCTGGAATAACGGATGGTCTCCCATATTTTCTCTGCCTTTTCAAAGTCATCCATAGCAATAAGAGCGCCGTTTAAAGCTCCTACAGAGGTTCCGGCAATCCCTTTAATGGGGATTCCCGCTTCCTTCAATGCTTTCCAAGCGCCGATCTGGTAAGCTCCCTTGGCGCCGCCGCCTTCTAATACCAGTCCGTATTCTTTATTGATATCCATTTTTAATTCCATGGGTGCCCACCTTCTTTCCTGTTTTTGGAAAAATGATCGGAGAAATGGTTTCTTTTGGAAAAATGACCTCCCAGAAGTGCCAGCGGCCTTATAAGAAGAAAGGCTGCTATGGAAAACAGGAGAAATGCAAGCAGCTGTTCCTGCACTCTCATTCCTAAAGCAGCACATAAAAAGGCGGCTGCCGCTCCAAAAACAAACCAGAGAGAGACCAGGCATCTGCAGATGCATTCTGCACCCAAAAAGAAGAGAAATGCAAGAAACCATCCACAAATACCTGTCATTTTCCTGCACTCCTTTCTTTGAGATGTTGTACTATCCGTATCCTTTATATCTGGTTTTTACTGGCTGGCTCACCGGTCCGCCGGCTGCTGCCGGCGAAGTCAATCAGACATTTCTTCTCTGTCTTGCCGCCTCAAACATTAAAACAGAAGAAGCCACGGCTGCATTCAGGGACTCTACCTGTCCAGCCATAGGGATCTTAATATAAGTGTCAGCAATTGCCGCCATTTCATCGGTCAGTCCCTTGGCCTCGTTTCCAATAAGAAAACCTGTACCTTTAGTATAGTCTTCCTGGTCATAATTATGCATGCCCTTTAAATGAGCGGCATAGAGGCTGACGCCTGCTTTTTTCATCTCTTCACAGGCTGCTTTCAGGTCAGGGGCATATACAAAAGGCACTCGAAGGATCGAACCCATGGTAGAACGGATCACCTTTGGATTGTAGATATCCGCTGTATCACTGCTCATGACCACACCGGTAATACCGGCTCCTTCTCCTGCACGGATAATGGTGCCCAGATTTCCCGGGTCCTGGATATTTTCCAGGATCATGATCAGTTTCGGTGTCTTTGTTTTCTTTAAAATATCTTCCATGGTGCATTTTTTCTGCTTTGCAACAGCTAAAACTCCCTGGGGAGTCTTTGTATCTGCCATATAATGCATCACTTCGTCTGTGACAAACTCAAACTTAAATCCCCGGAGCCATTTCTTATTTTCTTCCTGCTTTCCAAAGCTTTCAGTGATATATAAGATCTCCACATCCTCCGGCTTATATTCCCGGCACATGCGAAGGCCTTCTGCCACATATAAGCCTTCTTCTCTGCGGGCCTTGGCCTTATCACGAAGATTAACCACCCGCTTCACCTGCTTATTTGAGGTGCTGTTTATCATATTATCGTTCTCCCTTTTCTATCATTTCCAGTTCTTTTAACCACAGACGGCTGCAGGCATCGCTTGGCATACGCAGGTCTCCTCTTGGGGAAACAGCCACAGAACCTACCTTTGGGCCATCCGGCAGGCAGGAACGCTTAAACTGCTGGGCAAAAAATCTGCGGTAAAATGTTTTCAGCCACTTTAAAATGGTCTCTCTGTCATAGCTTCCTTCAAAAGCCTGGAGAGCCAGACGGAAGATCTTTGCCGGGCTATAGCCAAAACGGAGCACATAATACAGATAGAAGTCATGTAACTCGTAAGGGCCAACCAGATCTTCTGTTTTCTGGGAAATTTTTCCATCTTCCGGCGGCAGAAGTTCCGGGCTTACCGGTGTATCAAGAACATCTAAAAGTACATCGGAAAGTTCCTTTTCACCGCAGGTATCTGCATAATAACGTACCAGATGGCGGACTAATGTTTTGGGCACAGATGCATTGACTCCGTACATGGACATATGATCGCCGTTGTAAGTTGCCCAGCCAAGAGCCAGCTCTGACATATCGCCGGTACCGATGACCATGCCGCCTACTTCATTGGCAATATCCATTAAGATCTGGGTACGCTCTCTTGCCTGTCCGTTTTCGTAGGTTACGTCATGTTTTTCAATATCATGACCAATATCATCAAAATGGCCTGTAACAGCGTCACGGATATTGATCTCTGTTAAAGAAGCCCCTGTTTTCTTTGCCATGGTACATGCATTGGTATAGGTACGGTCTGTGGTACCGAAGCATGGCATGGTGATGCAGTGGATATTTTCTCTTGGGATCTTAAGCATGTCAAAGGCGCGGACAGTTACTAAAAGTGCTAAGGTAGAGTCCAGACCGCCGGAAAGGCCGATCACTGCATGTTTGCAGTTTGTATGAGCCAGACGTTTTTTCAGTCCCATTGCCTGAATGGAAAGGATCTCTTCGCAGCGGCGCTCTCTCTGGCCTGCATCATGCGGTACGAAAGGAGCGGGATCAATGTAGCGGAGAAGTTCGTTTGCCTTCTGGCCTGATTTTTTACCGTCTTTCTTTAAACTGTCTTCTGTATTTAACTCAAAATATACGTTTTCATAGGAAGCGGCTCTGTTTTCCTCATCACGGAATGTAGTCATACGGCGGCGTTCGCTGATGATCCTTCCAAGGTCCATATCTGCGCAGATGCAGGCATTTTTAAACCGGTCAGACTGTACCAGACAGGTACCATTTTCTGTGATAATATTCTGACCTCCAAATACCAGATCCTGGGAAGACTCTCCTTCTCCTGCATTTGCATAAATATAACCGCACACCAGTCTTGCAGACTGTCCGCAGATCAGGTCATGGCGATAGCGGTCTTTTCCTGTGGTCTCGTCACTGGCAGAGCAGTTGGCGATCACAGTGGCACCTGCCAAAGCATGGGAAATACTTGGGGGGCATGGAACCCACACGTCCTCGCAAAGCTCTGCTGCCAGTACCAGCTGCGGCATGGTCCTGCAGGAAAACAGCAGGTTCATACCCATAGGGACCTGAAGTCCTTCCCAGTCTGTCATCTCCACTTTTTCCATACCTGGATTAAAGTGACGCATTTCGTAAAATTCAGAATAGTTTGGGAGATGCTTTTTAGGAACGATTCCTAAGATGCGGCCTCTGTTTACCGCTGCTGCCACATTGTAAAGTTTTCCTTTATGCATCCAGGGCATTCCAATAAAAAGGATCATGTCCTTGTTTTTGGATGACTGTAAAATGCGTTTTAAACCGTTTTTTGTCTCTCTTAACAGAGATTCCTGTAAAAATAAGTCGGAGCAGGTATAGGCTGTTAAACACAGTTCCGGAAATACCATGACTTTCACACCTCTGGCACTTCCCTGTTCCATTAATTCTATGATCTGTTCGCTGTTATACTGCGGGTCTGCCACATGGATGTCTGGCGTTGCCGCTGCTACCCTTATAAATCCGTCTTTCATTGTGTCCTCCGTGTATGTTCAATACTGAAAGAAGTATAGCACAATTCTTCAAAAAAGCATAGGTAACACTTCTGCTGCGCAAATTTCTCTTGACTATTTGTTCAATCTGCTGTATACTCATCTTGTTCAGAACGCCTGTTCTGTACATTTTATAAAGCCCTGCACCACTACTACCACACTTGCCAGGGCTTTATTTTTTTGCCTGAAATGCCTGTTCTGCCTGTTTTTGCAGGCATTTTTGTTATTCAAAAAAGAGCGCCTACTCCATAGGCGCCCTGTAAAAATGTCCAACAAACTGTTCTGTTTTTAACACATTGATGATCACATGCTCATCTGCCTCCTGCATGACGTGGACAGCATCTGCTATTTCATATGAGGAGATCACCGTATTTAAAAGATACATCTTTCTTCCGCTGTAACCCCCAACTGCTTCCACACAGGAAATACCATGACGGAAATGTTTGATATAAAGAGCTACTACTTCCGGCCCTTTTTCTGTGGTGGCCTGAAGCGTTACCAGGTCATATCTGTGATGGAAAGCAGAGATCATGTGGGTGGATATAAACTGGAAGATAATAGAATATCCCGCAAATTTCCAGCCAAAGATCACACCATATACGCAGTACATCAATGCATTTCCAAAAAATACATAACTCCAGATGGATTTTCCCGTTTTATTAGATACATACAGCGCAATAAAGTCCGTACCGCCGGTAGATGCATTGCCTCTGAGGGCGATCACAATAGAAGTACCATAGATCACGCCGCCGAAGATCACATTTAAGATCTCATCTGTAAAAATAGGCTGAAAGGAAAATATCTGCAAAAATATACTTCCAAATACGACCTGGAGCAGTGACACCACCGTAAACCGGACACTGATCCCCCGACAGCACATGAGGGCTACTGGAATATTTAAAAGGATCATAGTCACCTGCATGGGAATAGTCAGTCCTTTTAGGCTTCCCACACGTTCAATGAGCATGGCTGCGCCGGAAAAGCCGCCGGAAATGATCTCCGCCGGTCTTACAAATACCTGGATGGCCCAGGCCTGGATAAAGGCGGAAAGAAGCACTGCACCTAAGGTGATCACAAGGCGTATTTTTTTATCTTTTTGCAGAAGCTTTATCTGTTCAAGTACATGTTTTAAACCACTTGTTTTTCCCATACCATTCCTCGCATTTATGAAAGTTAAATGTTTTTCTCACAGATACAAGAAGAGCTGCCCTTCCCCCACAGAAGGCAGCTCTTAGTCACGATCAAAAACCGTCACACTATAAAATATTGCTGGCATCCCCATACCAAACAAAAACCTGTAAGGCACTCCTTTGTGCTGCTTACGAATGCTACTATAGCATCCTTTCACAGTTTTGTCAATCTTTTTGTGCATTTTAGCAAATACCTTTTATTTTTTTAGGTGCTATCCTATAAAATTCGTCGGTTTTTGTCGAATTTTGTCTTGTTTTCCACTGGCAGATGTAACATATCTTCCAAAGGTCTTACATAGTTTTCTCTTTTGTGGATATACTACCTTACAAGTCTGACAATTGTATGAAATGTTTGTGCATTATTTCACATTATTTTAGGGACATTCCTCATCTGTCTTTGTATTGCGGACATTTGTTCTTTTGCAATTTTTATCATTTTGTCAGCAGAAAGGAGTTTTCCATGTATTTTACGGACCAGCTGGATGAAAATATGACCTGGTTAAACCAGGCTCTCCATGTGGATAAAAATTTTGATGTAGTCTACCGTGTCCTTACTATCGCAGATAAAAAGGCCTGCTTATATTTTATTGACGGCTTCACAAAAGACGACTCTCTCTTAAAAATACTCCAGGGCTTTTCCTCTATTAAAGCCGACGATATGCCTGAGGATGCCCACAGCTTTTCAAAAAAATATCTGCCTTATAGTGAGATCGGTCTTTTATCAGACAGCCGGGAAATGATCATCCAGCTTCTCTCCGGCGTTTCCTGCCTTTTTATTGACGGTTATGACAAATGTCTTACCATTGACTGTCGTACTTATCCGGCCAGAGGGGTCAGCGAACCGGAAAAAGACAAGGTCATGCGTGGTTCCAGAGACGGCTTTGTGGAAACTCTGGTGTTTAACACAGCTCTCATCCGGCGCAGGATCCGTGACCCGAGGCTGATCATGGAGATCCTTTCTGCAGGGGAAAGCTCCCACACAGATATCGCTCTTTGCTATATGGAAGGCCGGGCGGATAAAAAGCTGATCGAGAAGATCAAAAAGAGGATACAGGCTGTAAAAGTAGATGCCCTTTCCATGAACCAGGAAAGCCTGGCAGAATGTATTTTTCCAGGAAAATGGTTCAACCCATTTCCAAAATTTAAGTTTTCAGAACGGCCGGATACCTCTGCCGCCTCGATCTTAGAGGGAAATATCGTTGTCCTGGTGGATAACTCCCCCTCTGCCATGATACTGCCCTCTTCTGTATTTGACATTATCGAAGAAGCTGACGATTATTATTTTCCCCCAGTTACAGGTACCTATCTGCGTCTAAGCCGCATGCTGATCTCCCTGCTTTCCATGCTCCTTACGCCCACCTGGCTGATGCTGATGCAGAATACAGAGCTGATCCCCCACTGGCTCAGGTTTATCCGCCTGTCATACCCCTGCAATATTCCTCTGATCTGGCAGCTTCTTATCCTGGAATTTGCCATTGACGGTTTGAGGCTGGCAGCAGTCAATACGCCAAACATGCTGACCACACCTCTCAGCGTCATCGCCGGTATCGTACTGGGAGAATATGCCGTGGAGTCCGGCTGGTTTAACTCAGAGACCATGCTGTACATGGCTTTTGTCACCATTGCCAACTATTCCCAGGCCAGCTTTGAACTTGGCTATGCCATGAAATTCATGCGCATCATCATCCTGACCTGTACCGCTATTTTCAATATATGGGGCTTTGTGATCGGTATTATTTTCTCCTTCTGCGCTATTATCTTTAACAGGACCATTGCAGGAAAGAGTTATATTTATCCGCTGATCCCGTTTCACTTAAATGAATTGAAGAAGAGATTTCTGCGGGGGCGGCTGCCCCATAAGTTGGAAGGGGATAAAAACTAACAGCAAAAATCCCGCCTGGCGGCGGGATTTGTCATCTCTCAAAACACCAGGCGGGACCCGTAATCTTATTCTTTATGAAAATCAACTGTACTCAGGAACCGCTCAAAGGCTTCTCGTCCCTCCGGTGTACACTTATAAACACCGGCATCTTCCAGAACTTTGGCAAATACCTGTCCTACTTCTTCTTTTAAGATATCTTCTGCATTTTCCTTTGTAATGGAAATTCCGTTTTCCTTGTATACAGGAAGGAAGCCATCTACCCAGTCTGCATGTTTTTCAAGAGCCGTATTGCTGCGGATATCTTTGCCTTCTACTATGTACTCAGCCAGATCAGCCAGTTCTTTTTTCAGTCTGGACGGCAGCACTGCCAGTCCCATTACTTCGATCAGGCCGATATTTTCTTTCTTAATATGGTGCAGTTCCTGATGCGGGTGGTAAACGCCCAGTGGGAATTCTTCTGTGGTAATGTTATTTCGCAACACCAGATCCAGTTCGTACATCTCCCCGTTCTTTCTTGCAATAGGGGTAATGGTATTATGTGGTTCTCCATCGGTTTCGGCATACACGAAAGCTGCCTCATCGGTATAACCTCTCCATGCTTTTAACACCTTATCTCCCAGATCAATAAGAGAATCACAGGACTTAGAGCGCAGACGCAGTACAGACATTGGCCAGTAAATGATACCTGCCTCTACATCTTCGTATCCTTCTGCCTTGTAATATTTCTCAATAGGCGCTTTCGCCATTGCAAAGGTATAATGACCGCCCTGGAAATGGTCATGGCTTAAAATAGATCCGCCTACGATAGGAAGATCTGCGTTGGATCCCAGGAAATAGTGGGGGAACTGGCTGATAAAATCAAACAGCTTTCTGAAAGTAGCCCGCTCGATCTTCATTGGGATATGCTGACCATTAAACACGATACAGTGCTCATTATAGTAAACATAAGGTGAATACTGGAAGCCCCATTTACTGGCATTTACAGTGATCGGGATCACACGGTGGTTGTTTCTTGCCGGATGGTTCACTCTGCCTGCATAGCCAATGTTTTCCATACACAGCTGACATTTTGGATAGCCGCTCTGCTTTGCAAGCTTGGCTGCTGCAATGGCTTTCGGGTCCTTTTCCGGTTTGGATAAGTTGACTGTAATATCTAAAGTGCCGTACTTTGTCTCTGTAGTCCACTTCATATCCTTGCAGACACGGTATCTGCGGATATAGTCAGAGTCCTGACTCATTTTATAGTAATAATCCGTAGCTGTTTCCGGTGAAGCTTTATATTTCTCCCAGAAATTCTTAATTACCTCACTGGGCCTTGGCATAAGGCAGTTCATCAGCTTTGTATCAAAAAGATCTCTGTATACAACGCTATTTTCCTGTAAAAGCCCTTTTTCTGCTGCATAGTCAAGAAGTACCTTCAGGATCTTCTCCAGGTCTGCCCCTGCAAGTTCCCCGTCTCCTTCTGGTTCTTCATATTCATCCATCTTTAATGCTTCCAGGATCTGATTTCTGGCATAAATAGCATCATCTTCTGTAAGCAGACCTTTATCCAGTCCATATTGTACGAATGCTTTGATCGCCTGATAAACCATCTGCGTATCCCCCTTTTACAAATCTGCTGATAATTTTATTATAAGCGTAAGGAGTTCATAAAACAATGTCATTTTCTTTGGATATTTATAGATTTTATATGCTTATGGACCGCCTTCAGGATCTTTTCTTCATCAATGGGTTTGGATAAATGTTCATCCATCCCTGCTTCTTTGCTGCGAAGGATATCTTCCCTGAACGCATTGGCTGTCATGGCAAAAACAGGAATGCTCTTTGCATCATCCCGGCCCATGGCCCGTATGGTCCTGGCAGCGGTCAGGTGATACAGGTACTTGACCTGTCAAAAGATCAGGAAATGACCATTGAAACTCCAAATGGCGGCACCAATCATCTGGTAGTAAAAAATGGTGTGATCTGGTGTGATGATGCCAGCTGCCCGGACAAGCTTTGTGTAAAGCTGGGGAAGAAGCATCTGGATACAGATACCATTGTCTGCCTGCCTGATCAGATGATCGTGACGATTGTAGAAAAGTAATCAGCTGATCTTCTGTGCCTGAGTTGCAAATCTCTTTCCGTAGATCTCAGAAAAATGGAATGCCTTTGCCTCTACCCCCTCAAGGCTGTTCATTCCCTCTGTCATATAGCCTGCTACTGCAGCTGTATTGTTTGTTTTTGAATCATAAATAACAGCTAATTTCATTTTAAATTTCCCCTCTCCTTATGTTTTTTTATGATCTGGTCTGTGATCTCATACAGTTTTTCAGATCCTTCTTTCGTCCGTTTCTGCCGGCCATATACCTGCTTGGCGCTGACGCCGTGTTCTCTCCAGTCCCCTCCGTCATTGCTGTTGTTAAGCATCAGCGGCTGGAGATTATCCATTGCATGTGCAAATTTAGACTCCGGCGTTTTGCTTTCCTCAAACTCGTCAAAAATAGCTGACAGTTCCTTTTTCTGATCTTCTGGAAGCAGAGAATAGATCCGCTCTTTTGCTGCTTCTTCTCTTGCTTTCTGGGTCTTTTTGCCTTCTTCATCATAGGCATAAGTATCCCCGGCATCGATCTCCACTACATCATGGATCAGGCACATAAGCATGACTCTGGTAATGTCAATGGACTCATTAGAATATTCCTGCAGAAGATAAGCCATGATGGCCATATGCCATGCATGCTCCGCATCATTTTCATTTCTTCCGTGACCGGACAAATGGGTCTGTCGGAAGATATTTTTCTCTTTATCGATCTCCAGGGCAAAATCCAGCTGTTTTTTCAATCGTTCATCCATAATAATACCCCTTCCTCTCTTTTCCGATTTATTTTCAAAAGCGCAGGACCATGATCCTGTCATACTGTTACAGAGAAAGTCCGCCCCTCGCTCTTGCTCTCCTATCACTAATAGACTGTACCACAGGTACCAAGAAAATTGCAACAATCCCTCCTGCAAAACCATTATTATACAGATTCATGCCTCCGTATACGATCCCTACATTTAAAGCAACAGAGGAATGAAGATAGCCTGCAATCATGCCTGCGATGGGGCCATATTTTCCTGCAATAGGCGCCAGTGTAGTGGAAAACAGCAGCGCCAGGATAGGTGAAGGCTGATTGATCGCCCAGGTCTTGGTAAAGCTTGCAAGATAGACTCCAAACATAATGGGGGCAATATTTTTCAAATGCTTTCCTGTAGAACTGAAGCCTACAATTGTAAAAATACCGCAGATCGTAGGACCATTCAGATCCCCCTTGACCGCCAAAACAAATAATGTGGCAAAAAGGCCGTTGACCCCCATATTAAATACAGTGGTGGCACCGCCTTCATCCTTTAGATAATCCGTACCTGCAATTCCCGTAGTGCCAAGGATCCGCCGGTAAGACTCCAATATGGTTTTTCCCCTTACTGCCACTGCTGATGCGATCATAAATCCAAATAAAGACATTAAAAGGACTGCAAACAAGGTATTATTTCCTATGGACCAGATCAATCTTGATTCTACTTTGATGCCGAAGGATTTTTCCAGTGACACTACTACCGTTGCAATGATGCCGGCGCCAAAGCCTACATTGTACAGAGAATATCCCTGATGAGCATAATGCACATAGGTACATAAAGGAGGAAGCACAAAACCGATCACCAGCCCCAGAAGCAGTGACAGAAAAAAGCTGACAGGAACAGGAAAATTTCCAACATGCATCATCTGGGTCATGATAGGAGAAAGACTGGTTCCGTAGAGACCAACATAGAGATAGCGTTTTAAAGAAGTGCCATGATATTTTGCATACAAAACAACACCTGCCATAATAGCCCAAATATTGACAATGTTCTTTCCGAACAGAGAAAATCCAAACATCAGACAGCTGGAAGTAATGGTATGGCCGTCCATTTCCTTTCCTGAAAAGTAAAGAAGAGCAATACTGAGCAAGGTGGTAAGCCCCGCATTGATCAGAGCCGCTCCGATCCCTCCTACTGCAAAATAATCGGTAATAAGCACATCCGGTTCCCGCACAATGCGGATCAGACCAGGAATGATCTCCTGGATGGGCTGTATAAACAGTCCGATGATGATAAAATATAATGGGATCAAAGACAGTGCTATAAATTTTTCTCCTCTTGTAAGAGAACGCAATTCTTTAAAGGGCGCAAAATATTGTTTCAAATAGTACTCCTTTTTATATCAATGGTATTATCATTCAGTGTAGTGGCTTCTCCTATATCAGACAGGCGCTCATGGTTTAAGGCATTGACCTGAAGGCACTGGCCGGTGATGGAGGAATTATACACACCGGAAGCTGCTGCTGTTTTTCTGGTAATCTGGTCTGTAAATACAGCCTTAAACTCTACTTCTGCCAGGTCATTCCAGGCTGTAACTCTGTCTCCATCTTTGATCCCCAGTTCTGCTCCGTCTTCTGGATGGATCAGCAGGGACATCTCTCCTCTGCTTTCTACCAGGCTTTCACGCTCTGTGAAAATAGAATTTAAAGTATGGCTGTCCGGCACTGAGATCAAGTGAAATGGATATGTACCGCCGTAACACGGCATATAATGGGGAACCGGCTCTTTTAAAGTCTCATTTACGATCATAAATTTCCCGGAAGGAGTTTTAAAATCACAGTGATCCACAAAATCTGCGGAAATGGTGCCTCCTTCTCTTAAAAACTGCCACTGCTCTTTCGATAGTTTATCCAGATCTTTTCCAGGATGGGAAAGCAGGTCTTCCAGGGCCTCTTCTGCTGTCTGTTTAAAGTAATCTTCCTCAAAGCCCAGCTTCTGCGCCAGAAAACAGAAGGTATCCCAGTTGCTCTTGCACTGTCCCGGCGGGTCAATGATCTTATTAGCCACTGCAAAGGTTCCGTATCCGTATGGTTTAAAGCAGTCTGTCTGTTCCACGGAAAATGTAGCCGGTAAGATAATATCTGCATAAAGGGCTGTATCCGTCATAAACCGCTCATGGACTACTGTAAAAATGTCTTCTCTCTGGATTCCCCTTAAAAGACCGGTCTGATTACAGACAGAATTTACCGGATTGCCTGCATACACGTAAAAGGCTTTGATCTTATCTTTTCCTTCTGCATTTAAAGCAGATGAAAGCTGGTTGATATTGACGATCCGTGCTGGTTCTTTTCTGAAATCCGGCCTTGTGATGCGTTTTGTATCAATAAAATCACCCAGATTGTGGTCGCATCCGCAGATACCGCCGCCCGGCCGCTTCCAGGCTCCTGTAAAAGCAGAAAGGATGGTGATCAGCCGTACCGTCATTCCTCCATTTCCATAACGGGAAAGACCGCTTCCCAGTACAATGGCAGGTGTTTTTGCCTTTCCATAAGCAAGTGCCAGCTCTTCAATCACAACTTCCGGGATCCCTGTAATTTCAGACGCCCACTGAGGCGTAGATCTTCTGATTTCCGGAAGAAACTGCTCATAGCCGTCTGCCTGGTTTCTTAAAAAATCCTCATCTTCTAAATGTTCCCGGCAAAGGACATGCATCATGGCAAGTGCCAGGGCCCCGTCTGTTCCGGGACGGATATACACGGTTTTGTCACAGAGAGAAGCGCTGTCTCTGCCGCAGGCTTCAATAAGGATCACCTGTTTGCCCTCTTTTCTCTTTTTAGCAAGAAGAGGTAAGATCTGCAACCGGGTAGCCATAATATTGCTGCCCCAGATCAGAAAGAAATCACTGTTTTCCAGCTCTCTCGGATCCAGACAGCCTGTTTTTCCGGCCACAGCGCTGTAACCAGCACCTTTTGCAGAGGCACAGAGAGTCATTACAAGGGAGCATCCGCCCAGACGGTTAAAAAAAGCCTCTCCGCACTTTCTCTGAATCACTCCCATAACTCCTGAATAAACAGCGGGAAGGATAGCCTGAGGGCCATCCTCCCTGCATATTTTCAGAAAACGATCTGCTATCTCCTCTCCTGCTTCTTCCCAGGTAATAGGCATAAACTGTCCGCTGCCTTTTTTCCCGGTACGGCGAAGGGGAGTAAGGATTCTTTTTTCACTGTTTATGGACTCCTCGTAATGCTGCATTTTCCGGCAGATCAGGCCTTTATTAACCAGGTGGGTCTTATCCCCCTTAACGCTTAATATCTTCTTTCCGTCGGTTTCAGCTAACAGCCCGCAGGACGTAGGGCAGTCATAGGGGCAGATGGTTCTCTGAAAATAAGTCATATCATTCCTCCTACAGCATGTGCTTTCTTAAATATGCTCCGTCTTCTGCAGCCAGATAAGCTGGTGCAATGTCAAATACAGTCTTGCAGCCGGTCTGTCCTTCGTTTCTTAAACGATAAGCGGCTCTTGCGTAAGCTGCCAGTACAGAAGAAGTAAATTCAGGGTTGGAATCCAGCTTTAAGCTGTATTCGATCACATGAGAATTCTCATTGTTCCAGCCGGTCTTTCCTGTACGGATCACAAAACCGCCGTGGGGAATGCCTGCATGGTCTCTTAACAGCTCTTCTTCGCTGATGAAGTGTACGGTAGTATCATAATCGGAGAAATAATTTGGCATGGTAACGATTTCTTCTTCGATCTTCTTAAGATCTGCACCTTCTTCTGCTACTACAAAGCACTCTCTGGTGTGTTTCTGTCTGGTGGTCAGATCCGGTTCGCTGCCGCTTCTTACTGCCTCTAATGCGCTGTCTACCGGAATAGTGTACTGTCTTGCGTCCTTAACACCTGCAATGCGTCTGATGGCATCAGAATGTCCCTGGCTTACGCCCTTGCCCCAGAATGTATAATCCTTTCCCCCCGGAAGGATTGCATTTGCATACAGACGGTTTAAGGAGAACATACCCGGATCCCAGCCTACGGAGATCAGTCCGATATGGCCGCTTTCCTTTGCTGCCTTGTCTACTGCATCAAAATGCTCCGGGATCTTTGCGTGAGTGTCAAAGCTGTCAATTACATTGAAATATTTTGCCATTTCAGGAGTCTGTTTCGGAAGATCCGTTGCGCTTCCGCCGCAGATGATCAGAACATCGATCTCATCCTTCATTGCCGGTGCGTCATTAACGGAATACACTTTTGCGCCTTCTGTAAGAATGGAAAGAGCAGCCGGGTCTCTTCTTGTAAATACTGCCTTAAGCTCCATATCCGGATTGTGCTTAATGGCGCACTCTACTCCTTTTCCCAGATTGCCATAACCTAAAATACCGATCCTGATTGTCATGTTTGTTCGTCCTTTCTGTCACCAGGGCCACATTTCACAAGTATATGCTCTGCGTCCCCTGTAATTCGGTCTTTTTCCACAAAAAATTATACTATACTGTTAAAATGTTGGCAACAAAAAAAGACCCCGGCGGATATATTTCCGAGGTCTTTTTTTCTGTACATTCCAGCATTTTATACGTATCCCAGCAGTCCCGGCAGCCAAAGTGACAAGGCCGGAATGTAAGATACCAACATCAGCACGATAAAAATCGCTCCAAAGTAGTAAAGCAGAGGTTGGATCACCTGCTCGATCCTTGTTTTTCCTACTTTTACACCTACAAACAAGGTAGTTCCAACAGGAGGTGTAATAGTTCCGATACACAGGTTAAAGATCATCATAATACCGAAATGAATGGTGTTCATTCCCAGTGCCTGACAGATAGGCAAAAAGATCGGTGTAAAGATTAGGCACGCCGGTGTCATATCCATAAAAGTACCTACGATCAACAGCAGGATATTGATAATGAACAGGATCACGTAACGGTTGCTGCTGATGCCCAGCATTGCCGTACTTACTGCGGTCGGGATACCGGTAAATGCCATGACCCAGCTCATGATACTGGACACACCAATAAGGAAAATGATGATACCGGTCATTTCCGCACTGTCAAGAAAGATCTTTGGCAATTCAGAAGGCTTAATAGACTTATAAAAGAAAATTCCCAGTATCATGCTGTATACAACTGCTACTACACTTCCCTCTGTAGCAGTGAATACACCTGAAATAATACCTCCAATAACAACAATAATCATAAAAAGACATGGGATTGCCTGTAAAAATACCTTTACTTTTTCAGCTGACGTATACTTCTTCGTACTCTGGTAGCCTTTTTTCTTGGCAAAAAAGTAGATCACTACCATACATGCAAGTCCCCAGAGGATACCCGGGATATAGCCTGCCATGAAAAGAGCTGCTACGGATGTTCCGCCGCTAACCAGAGAAAATGTGATCATTACATTACTCGGAGGGATCAAAAGTCCTGTAGGAGCCGTTGCAATGTTGGCTGCTGCGGAGAAATCACGGTCATATCCTTCTTCCTCTTCAATAGGGCCGATAATAGAACCCATAGCAGAGGCTGCCGCTGTACCGGAGCCGGAAATAGCACCGAAAAGCATATTTGCCACTGCGTTTGTGTGAGCTAATGCGCCGGGGATATTACCTGTAAAAAGTTTTGCAAAATTGATAAGGCGAATCGCAATACCGCCTTTATTCATCAGATTTCCTGCCAGGATAAAGAACGGGATTGCAAGAAGGCTGAATACGGAAATACCGGAAAAGATTCTCTGGGCACCGGTCAACACGCTTGCACCCATGTTTAAAACTGGCAAAATAGCACAAATAGAGGAAACTGCCAGTGCAATCGCAATAGGTACACCTGCGATCAGCATAACCGCCAGC